>CALITN010000073.1 GCA_938041595.1 uncultured Flavobacteriaceae bacterium
ATTATAGTTTTTGTCTATTGTTTTAAAATAAAAGAATAGTTTGTAGTTTCGCCAGCATGATGGATATGTTGATAATAGGGGCCGGCCCAATTGGTTTGGCTTGTGGGATTGCCGCTAAAGAAGCAGGGCTGAATTACAGAATCATTGACAAAGGCACATTAGTCAATTCCATTTACCACTATCCTCTAAACATGACTTTCTTCTCCACTTCCGATCGATTGGAAATAGGAGGACTGCCTTTTATCTCACAAAATCCAAAACCAACTCGTGCCGAAGCCCTAGAATATTATCGTCGGGTGGCACAACACCATCAATTAAAGCTTCATCTCTATGAAGGGGTGGAGTCGGTGAATCGTTTTGCAGAAAATTATTTCTCAATTCATACCACCAAAGCAAGCTACACCGCCAGAAATATTGTCATTGCAACGGGGTTTTACGACGCCCCCTATTTGCTAAATATTCCTGGAGAAACCCTTGATAAAGTACGACATTATTACACCGAACCGCATCCCTACTTTAATATGGATATTGCCATTGTAGGCGCTGCTAATTCTGCCGTAGATGCTGCCTTGGAAACCTATCGAAAAGGCGCAAAACACGTTCGTATGATTATTCGTGAAAAGGAAATCGGACAAAACGTCAAATATTGGGCACGACCTGATATCATCAATCGAATCCACGAAGGTAGTATACAGGCCTATTTTGAATCTGAACTAAAAGAAATTACAGCAAGCAGCATTCGCATTCAAACACCCACTGAAACGCTTGAAATTCCGAATGACTATGTGCTGGCAATGACTGGCTATCAACCCAATTTTGCGCTCCTGGAATCTCTAGGTGTCGCATTTCAAGACGACCCTTTCAGAACCCCCGTATATAATAAAGAGACTATGGAAGCCAATCAACCTGGAGTATATCTGGCAGGAGTTGTCTGTGGGGGGTTAAAAACCAATAAATGGTTTATTGAAAACTCCCGAGAACACGCTACTTTGATCGTCAAAGGGATTACCTCCAAAGGGTAAATTTAGACATGCTTGGCTAGTGCCAAAACGCTGCCTACATGAAGCCCTTCATGGACTAAACAAAACATGATTGCATCCTCAACACTTTTGAGTTCCATTTTGGTGGAAGTAGTATAAGGGGCGTAGTCATTGAATATCCCTTTATCCAAATCTTCCAGTAATTGAGTATAGTTCGTGTCAAACAATGCAATGAGTTCATCCACGTCCTTTTGCGTAATGGGCACTGTTGGAGCGGTGCCCTTGTTGTACTGACGCATCCATTTTTCTGGAATCCCCATTGGTAAACCAGAATAGTGATAAACAAGTCTTTGAAAACTCACCATGCAATGGGCAATATTCCAAAAGATATTATTGTTAAACCCCTTGGGAACCGTGTTGAGTTCATTTAGGGTGAACCTTGTCAGGAAGTCCTTAAACATCTGACGATTATGACTCAATATTTCAAGCGATTTTTCCAAAATAAAAAATTATCGGGTCGCATTATAAATAACCTCCAACTCCGCTGCTTTCATCTCCGCAAGATTACCAAGGAGTTCTACTCCAAATGGGCTTAAAGCGCCCGTAGTTGGATATTTAATCATGCCTCGATCGTTAATCAAAAACCCTTCGCGAGGGGCTATTTGACTAATATTAGTCCCTAAGACCAAGCCCAAAGTAAAATTTTCATAATCTGTCAAGGAAAGGACTCCATCTTTTATAGTGGCTTTATTTAGAAGTGTATTAATGTTTTCGGTGATGGTAAATTCGTAGTGTGAGGGCAGGCCAGCATCATCGATTTGTAACAATCCACTAAGGATATACTTGTCGCTGTTGGTTCCGCTACCGATGGTGTTATCAACCGCATAATCCGGAAGAGGATTTCCAGAGGGTGAAAGGTATAAATACAATCGTTCGGGGAGATAGATCGTGGTATTGGTTCGATACAAATCGGAAACATACAGCCGCAAGTTAGCTTCGTTGACCAAACGTCTTTCTGATATTATAGGTAAAATAGCAGCGCGCTGTTGAATGGCTGTTTGCCCAAAAAGAGCGAGGTTTGCAAAATATTTTGCCCCTTGGATGTATATTTTTTCGGAAGGGGTTTTTTGAATCCCCGCCAAAACACTTTCCGCAATCGCAGGGTCCCCCGATTCCGTCTGAATTGTATTAAACGTAACCCCACCGAGTGGCAGATTAAACGTCTCGTTTGCTGTTTCTATAAAATCGTCTGTAATGTCATCTGCGGTGCCATTCTCATTATTGATATCATAATCAAAATTCACTTTGATTAGGGCATTATTAATGTCCAATAGCATCATCAGATCCTCCGAGAATTGATCTGCTTGAATGATGATTCCCTTAAAAACTGACTGGAAGTTTGATAGATTTTCGAGAGCAACATCTCCTTCTAAGTCAATCAGGTTCTTCTGGAAAAATGACTTTTTCAACGGCACTCGAATTCGAGGGGTAAGACGCCCTTCGATTTGAGTAGTTTCATCGATATCCGTTTCGGGATCATCCTCTTCGTAATAAAAGGGGATTTCTTCAAAATCAAGCTGAAAATTCCCTTCAAAAAGTGTTTCTCCAACAAAGCCCATCGCAGCATAATCGGTAGTACTAAAGTAGGGGCGATATGCAGCAAAATTCTCATCTGGATCGAGTTGGCTCAAATAATAGGTGAGCTCTTGAACTTTTAAATTAAAGGTTGCATTGCGATTCCCATAAAGAGAATCGATTTCATAGACATTGTCCCCAGAATCGTAACTACTACTGTCATCGTCTTGATCATCTGTGATACCATCACCATCACTGTCAACATCCAAAGGGTTGGTTCCTGATTGTGTTTCTGCCAAATCAGTAATGCCATCACCGTCCGTATCACTTTGATTATTGTCTGGATCAATATCGCGGCTGTCAATCACTCCATCCAAATCCGAATCGTTTTGATTGGTGAAAAAGGGGATTTCCAAATATACTTCTGATACGGTTTCGTTTTCGGGGATAATACTCACAATATCAGGGTCACTATCATCCTCTTGCTCTTGTGTAAAATTACCAAATACTGGATTGGTATTTATTTGTAACTGGGAGGTGATTTGCGACTTGGTTTTACCAAAAACAGGATGGGTGTATTCCCCGAACATGGACAAAGGCAAACCATTGGTTTGTACCTTTTCCAACTGTTCTTGGTAGAGGTAGACAGGATAGGTTTCGGATTGAATTTTAAAACCATAATTTTCAAATAAATCAATCCCAACGCTATGAAATTCTTTGTCACAGCTCGAAACGCCAAAGGCGGTAGCCATTACAACGGCTAGTAGGAGGATAGAATGCTTGATTTGCATGTAATTAAGGCGCAATTTTATCGGTGTAGAAATCCACAAATGCTTTCTCGGTTTTGGACGTTTTATAATCCAAAACGGGCTTTTTAGTCGCTTTTATGGCTGCTAGAGTAGCCGCGGGAAGGGTGTCACCCGCTAGGACAAATCCATCAGAATAAGCCACATTAAGATTGAGCAATTGCTCATAGGTTGGATCCGTCAACCCTTGTATCGCATCGGCTTCCAATTCATCGAAGGCCACTTTTTTATGTAAATCCCCAGCGAGAGGGCCGTCAAAGTCCTGCGGATAAACGGAACTCACAATCTTGCACTGCTCAAATAAAGGTTCATCTTTATAATATTTTTTTAAATACAGAGGGAATAGAGAGGTAAACCATCCATGCAAATGAATAATATCAGGGGACCAATTCAGTTTTTTAACGGTTTCAATAACGCCTTTGGTAAAGAACAACATGCGCTCGTCATTGTCTTCAAAAAGCTCGCCCTCTTCATTTCTAAGGGCCGCTTTACGCTTGAAGTAATCTTCATTATCAATGAAATAAACCTGCATTCGCTCTTTGGGTATGGAGGCTACCTTAATAATCAAGGGCGTGTCCATGTCGTTGATCACCAGATTCATCCCAGATAGGCGAATCACTTCGTGTAGCTGGTGTCGGCGCTCATTGATCATCCCGTACCGAGGCATAAAAATACGTGTTTGCCCACCACTTTCATTCACACTTTTGGGAATGGAAAACGAATTAACAGCTTGTTCTGTTTGAGGGAGATAGGGTACTACCTCCGAAGATATTATCAGGACCCTTTTATCTTTCATAAGTTCTTATGAATTTTTTGGTCTTGCAAAAATAAGAAAATAAGCCCAGTAAGAGAAATAATCTCTATTTTGCGTCGTTAATATTTTCCTAAATGAAAATACTAAAGACAGCCAAGTCTTTACAAGAGACCCGCAAGGGCATTGATGGGCTTGTCGGCTTTGTTCCTACAATGGGCGCCTTACACGAAGGACATCTCTCCTTGATTCAAAAGAGCTTAAAGGAAAATCCGGTTTTGATTGTCAGTATTTTCGTAAATCCCACCCAATTTGACAGTCCGCTGGATTTGGAAAAATATCCTCGCAACCTAACCCATGACCTTTCCCTTATTGAACAAATTGCACCGGATGCCATTGTGTTCACTCCAAGCGTTTCTGAAATCTACGGAAACACGGTCCATACCAAGAACTATGCATTTGAAGGTTTGGATCGAATAATGGAAGGCGCTTCCCGAGAAGGGCATTTCCAAGGAGTTGCCACCGTGGTAGAACAGCTATTGGATTTGGTGAAACCTGACAAAGCCTATTTTGGTGAAAAAGACTTTCAACAGCTACAGATCATCAAAAAAATGGTCTCCCAAAAGAAACACCCAACGACTATTGTGGGCTGCCCCATCAAACGAGAGCCCGATGGCTTGGCTATGAGTTCACGCAACCAACGGCTCAGCAACGAACAACGTCTTCATGCGCCTCTTCTCTACCAAGCCCTGCAAGAAGCCAAATCACTATTTCAAAAACAAAATGCCACTGCTGCCCATCGCCATGTAGAAGCCTTATTTGCTGCTCAAACACACTTTACTCTTGACTATTTTAGCATTTGTTCCGAGGAAACCCTTATGGAAAGTCACGTCGACAAAACTGAAAAGGTTCGCGGTTTTATTGCCGCTCAACTCGGGGAAATTCGGCTGATTGACAATCTCAAATTCTGAATTATTTAAATACCTTTGCGCCATGTTAATCGAAGTGGTAAAATCTAAGATTCACAGAGTTCGCGTGACTCATGCGGATCTCAACTATATCGGCAGTATTACGATCGATCCCGACCTTATTGAGGCCGCAAATCTTGTGATTGGCGAGAAGGTTCAAGTCGTCAATATTAACAATGGTGAGCGCCTGGAGACCTATGTGATTGCCGGCGATAGAGGTAGCGGTGAAATTACCTTAAATGGTCCTGCCGCACGAAAGGTTCAAAAAGGAGACTTGATTATTATTATTGGCTATGCTTTTTTGGATTTAGAAGAGGCCAAAAACTTTTCACCTGCTTTGATCTTCCCGGATGAAGCTACCAATAAATTAGTTTGAAACGGATTCGCGCTATCTTGAAAATCATCCTCCCACTGGGTGTCGGCTTTTTGTTTCTCTATTTATCCTATCAATCTACAACGGCTGATGAACGGACTAAGGTTATTGAATCCATTCAAAATGCTGATTATCGCTTTGTTTTACTCTCCGTCCTTTTTGCGGCACTAAGTCACTTTTCTCGCGCCTACCGCTGGTTATTTTTACTGCAACCCTTGGGATATCGACCCCAATTAATCAATACTATTCTTACGGTCATGATTGCTTATCTAGCCAATCTGGGAATCCCTCGCTCTGGGGAATTATTACGGGCCACAGCTTTATGCAATTATGAAAAATTTGCTTTCGAAAAAGTGTTCGGCACCATTGTAGCCGAACGGGCTATTGATTTGTTATTGCTACTAGCATTTATCTTATTCGCCCTCTTTTTACAATTTGACCTCATCTGGGAACTCCTACAACTCCATCAAGTAAACCCTTTCTTGTTAATACTTATTGGCGTGATTTCCCTTTTCGGATTTGTTGTCATGCGCCGTGTTTTTACCCAAAGTAACCACGCTATTGTTCTTAAGATAAAAGCACTATTTCTTGGATTTTGGGAAGGTATTTCAACGCTTAAAACCATGCAGAACAAAGGAGCGTTTATCTTTCATACAATCTTTATTTGGGGGATGTATCTCAGCATGTTCTATGTGATCAAATGGTCGCTTCCCGCGACCTATGAAATGACCTGGGCCATGGTAATCCCTGCGTTTGTTGCTGGAGGTTTGGCCATCAGTGCCACCAACGGAGGCATTGGCATCTATCCCTATACAGTAGCTCTAGTGCTAGGGGGGTTTGGGATTACGCAAGAAGCAGGCTTGGCTTTTGGATGGATCATGTGGTCTTCCCAGACCTTAATGATTCTAACCTTTGGTGCCCTTTCCTTTTTTGCCTTACCTTTAGTCAACAGCAAAAAATAGCTTTTCGAATAGTCTATGGCGAAAACAAAAACCAGTTTTTTTTGTCAAAACTGCGGGACACAACACGCCCAATGGCAAGGACAATGCCACGCTTGCAAAAGTTGGAACACTCTCGTTGAAGAAATTGTAGAAAAACCCGCTCCACAAGCATGGAAAGAAGAGGTGAATTCGCTTTCAAACAAGGCTGTTCTGCTAGAAGAAATAGAGCCCCATTCAGAAATCCGCATTGACACCAAAGACGCAGAACTCAATCGTGTTTTAGGAGGGGGTATGGTGCCCGGTGCTGTCATTCTTTTAGGCGGTGAGCCCGGTATTGGTAAATCCACGCTCCTGCTTCAGCTAGCCTTGTCTTCCGAACATCCAATACTGTATGTTTCGGGGGAGGAAAGTCAAAAGCAAATTAAACTCCGTGCCGACCGTATGGGAAGCAGCACCCGAAAATGTTACGTGCTTAGCGAAACCCAAACAACAAAAATCTTTCAGCAGATCAAAAAAACCCCTCCCAAAATTATTATCATTGACTCCATCCAAACACTACAAACGGCTCGAGTGGAAAGCAGTCCTGGAAGCATTACCCAGATTCGGGAGTGTACGGCAGAACTTATTCAATATGCCAAGGAAACCCACACGCCCGTTTTACTCGTGGGGCATATCAATAAAGAAGGGAGTATCGCAGGGCCAAAAATTCTGGAGCATATGGTAGACACCGTATTGCAATTTGAAGGAGACCGCAATCATTTTTACCGCATCTTACGCGCTCAAAAAAATCGTTTTGGAGCCACTTCAGAAATTGGTATTTACGAGATGCATCAAAACGGGCTTCAAGCTGTCAGCAACCCCAGCCGACTCTTGCTTTCGGACAGCCAACACAGCTTGTCAGGTCAATCGATTGCCGCTGCCATTGAAGGCATTCGACCACTGCTGATTGAAGTGCAAGCCCTGGTGAGTAGTGCCGTGTACGGAACTCCCCAACGAAGCAGTACTGGATTTAACACCAAGCGGCTAAACATGCTTTTGGCAGTCTTGGAAAAAAGAGCTGGTTTTGCTCTGGGTAGCAAAGATGTTTTTATCAATCTTACCGGGGGCATTCACATTGACGACCCAGCTATGGATCTCGCCCTGGTTGCTGCAATTCTATCAAGCCACCACGATATCCCTCTAACCAAAAAAATCGCCCTAGCTGGAGAAATTGGTCTTTCGGGAGAGATTCGCCCAGTCCCCAAAATAGAACAGCGAATTCAAGAAGCCGCTCGGCTTGGCTTTGAAACCATCATCACCGCACCCCACCCCTCCTACAGCAACCCACCATCATCCATCGAATGGATTGCTTTTCCTAAAATTGAGGACCTTGTACGTTATCTTTTTGGCTAACTTTACTTGAAACTTAAAATTGACACTCCTAATGGAAAAAATTATTCAGCAATTTTTAGCACTGGTTGAAAGTCGTAACCAAAATGAGCCTGAGTTCTTACAGGCCGTTACCGAAGTCGCCGAAACGGTTCTTCCTTATATTGTCCAGCACGATATTTATTATGGACAAAATATCCTTTTGCGAATGGTAGAACCCGAACGTGTGGTTTCTTTCCGAGTGGCATGGATTGACGATCAAGAAAAAATCCAAGTGAATCGTGGCTATCGAATTGAAATGAATTCTGCCATTGGCCCCTACAAAGGTGGGCTGCGTTTCCACCCTTCTGTTAATCTAAGTGTCCTTAAGTTTTTAGCCTTTGAACAAATCTTTAAAAACAGTCTAACAACGCTTCCGATGGGGGGTGGAAAAGGAGGTTCCGATTTTGATCCCAAAGGAAAATCAGACACAGAAGTAATGCGTTTTTGCCAAAGTTTTATGACTGAATTGTTCCGTCATATTGGCCCCAATCGCGATATTCCTGCAGGGGATATTGGAGTGGGAAGTCGAGAAATTGGATAT
Source organism: uncultured Flavobacteriaceae bacterium (assembly GCA_938041595.1). Classification (GTDB taxonomy): domain Bacteria; phylum Bacteroidota; class Bacteroidia; order Flavobacteriales; family Flavobacteriaceae; genus UBA11891. The sequence goes on from CALITN010000073.1 coordinate 8,346, forward strand.
TTATTTGGACAATACAAACGTCTTAAGAATGAATTTACAGGTGTTCTTACCGGAAAAGGTGTCAGCTGGGGTGGCTCTCTGATTCGTCCAGAAGCTACTGGCTATGGTGTGGTTTACTTCACTGAAAACATGCTCAATCACCACAAAGACTCTATTGAAGGGAAGACTGTCGTTATTTCTGGATCTGGAAATGTTGCGCAATTTGCCGCTGAAAAATGCAATCATCTCGGAGCGAAAGTGGTGACTTTGTCAGATTCTTCTGGCTATTTGCATGATAAAGATGGAATAAATGAAGAGAAACTTGCTCATATAATGCATCTGAAAAATGTGGAACGCAAACGCTTGAGTGCTTATTTGGAAAAATATCCCACGGCCTCTTTTTTTCCGGGTAAAAAAGTATGGGAGATTCCTTGTGATATTGCTTTGCCTTGTGCTACCCAAAATGAACTGGAAATCGGAGATGCTAAAACTTTGGTTGCTAACAACTGCAAAGCCATAGGCGAAGGAGCCAACATGCCTTGTACACCAGAAGCCATTACCCACTTCCAATCCCATGGAGTCTTTTATGCTCCTGGGAAAGCTTCCAATGCCGGAGGTGTTGCCGTCTCAGGATTGGAAATGGCGCAGAACTCCCTTCGTTACAACTGGACGCGAGAGCAAGTGGATGACAAGCTCAAAGATATAATGAGTGATATCCATTCCTCATGTCTGCACTTTGGCGAAGAAAAAGGGCAAATAAACTATGTCAAAGGAGCCAATATTGCTGGATTTGTAAAAGTGGCCGATGCCATGCTAGCTCAAGGCGTCGTCTAAACATTCGAAATCTTGGTCAAAACAGAGGCCTTTGTCATTGGCACAATCAAATACGGGGACAGTAGTCTGATTGTCAATCTCTTTACCGAAGCCTTGGGCTATCGTTCTTATTTGATCAAAGGAATTTTGACATCGAAAAAAGGAAAACTGAAGAAATCCTATTTTCAACCCTTAAGTCATTTGAGTATTGAAGTGTCTGATAAGAAACCAGACCGTTTAGGGTATATACGGGAATGTAATTTGATGACTAGTGCCTTGCAACAAGAAAGTGATCCCATCAAAGGGCCATTACTTCTTTTTTTGTGCGAGGTATTGGCCTCTGTACTCAAAGAAGAAAGCGAGCGCAATGCCCCTCTCTTTGCGTATCTAAGAACGACAATGCACTGGCTTGAAAGCCTGGATAGAATAGGGAATTTTCACATCAAATTTTTGATTGACCTGACCAAGTTTGTTGGTTTTTACCCTAATACAACCTTGATAGAAGCAGCCTATTTTGATTTGGAATCTGGATGCTACAGCTCAACTCTTCCCCGTGGAAAAAACATCCAAGGGGAGATTCTAACCCTCTTCAATCAATTTTTAGGCACGAATTTTGAGGCTTCTCTAAATATTAAACTGACGAAAAGCCTGCGTTCCCAAATTCTTCATACGATTTTAACGTATTATACGTTTCATTTACAGGGTTTCAAACAGCCTAAATCACTGGATGTGCTGCATGAAATATTTGAATTGTTTTAGTTTTATTTATTTCCTATTAGGGATTCTCTCTGTTGGGCAGGCTCAAGCATTGCGTGTATTTGATGCCGACACTAATGCTCCTTTGGAAAGTGTCGCCATTTTCTCAGAAGACCGAAAGCGTAGTACCCTTACTGGACCCGAAGGAAATGCCCCCCTCAGCACTTTTTTACCCAATGAACGGGTTACAGTGCAATACTTCGGCTATGAAATACAACAATTTACTGTTGATTTTTCACAGGCAACTGCTGATCTCTTTTTAGTGCCAGAAGCGCAAAACCTGGACGAGGTGATTCTTTCCGTAGCACGCTCCCAAAGTAAGCGTAATGAAATTGCCGAAAAAGTAGCTGTAATTAGTTCGGAAACCATTCGTAAAAATCCCATGAGTACTGGAGCCGATTTATTGGCTTTAACTCCAGGGGTTCGAATTCAAAAATCACAAGGAGGCGGTGGAAGCCCCGTGTTGCGGGGTTTTGAAGCTAATCGCGTACTTCTGGTCGTAGATGGGGTACGAATGAATAATGCTATTTATCGATCGGGACATTTGCAGAATGCCATCACCCTTGACCCCAATACTATTGAACGGGTAGAGGTCATGTTTGGTTCTTCCTCAGTAGGGTATGGCTCTGATGCATTGGGAGGCGTGATTCACTACTATACCAAATCCCCTGTGCTAAACCGTTCCAAGAAATGGCAAAGCCGTGTTTCAAGCGAATTCAATTCTGCTAATCAGTCGGGGCTTTATCATGCTTCTGCGGATATCAGCGAAGAAAAATGGGGAAGTCTTACCAGCTTTAGCTTTTCCCAATTTGGAGATATCCGAATGGGTACCAATCGAACGCACGGTTATAAAGATTGGGGGCTGAGTAATTATTATTCTGAAAACTCACGCTACTATTTCAAGGCCGAACAAACCCCCAATACGGATCCAAATATTCAACGAAATACGGGCTATTCACAATACGATTTCCTTCAAAAGTTTCTGATTCAGCTTCAGGGCAAACAGCAGCTTTTATTGAACCTTCAATACTCAACCTCTTCCAACATCAACCGTTTTGACAAACTCAATGAAAGCAGAGATGAGATGCTGCGCTTCAGTGAATGGTATTATGGGCCGCAACAACGTCTTCTGGTTTCAAGTCAATACAAATTATTCCCCGAAAAAAAATGGTTGCAAAGAGGAACGCTTACAGCGGCCTATCAAAATGTTTTGGAATCGAGAAACAAACGAAAATTTGGGAGTCTTACCCGATCTTCACAAGAAGAAACAGTACAAGTAGTAAGTTTGAATGGGGATTTTAGTGCGCAACTGACACCCAAACATCAAGTAAATTACGGTTTTGAAGCTGTTTATAATAACGTCTATTCTCGTGGCTTTTCACGATTGCTAAATGTTTCTGGAAATAACATAAACAGCTTAGAGATCCCATTGGCTATTCCCAGTCGCTATCCTAGCGACGGAAGTGATACCCAAACTTATGCCATTTATGGTAATTGGATTTGGAAATACGCTCCCAAATGGACATTTAATTTAGGCTACCGTTTGACGCATTACCAACTTTCGGCGCGCTGGAAAAAAACAGCTCTTATTGATGGACTCCTGGATTCCATTAGTCTTTCTCCAGAAGCATTAACCTGGACACTTGCAGCTGTTCATCGTCCTTCCAAGCAATGGCAGTGGAATGTCCTACTGTCCAATGGTTTCAAAGCCCCTAACATAGACGACATTGGCAAAATTCGCGAAAATAGTGGTGTCCTTGTCGTTCCCAATGCATTTTTACGACCCGAATACGCCTACAACTTTGATCTTGGTTTTACTTTTTTTTCCAAAGACAAACGCAGCCAATTAGCTCTCCGGAATTACATTACTTTAGTATCCCGACACATCGTTCGCTCCAATTATATAGTGTTTTCTGATTCCACAACCTCTGATGAAAACACCGTACGCTACGATGGGGAAGAATTGCCCACTGTTGCGAATAAAAACTTAGGAGATCGCTGGGTTTACGGCTCGGCCTTAGACACCAAACTCAGCATTAGTAATTCGTTACAATTTATCGGAAACCTCACTTTTACCGGTGCAGATCACAACACCAATTACGGTCCAATGCCATCGATCTCTCCCCTTTTTGGATCGTTCGCACTAAGCTATAGCAAAGCTCGTTTTCAAGTCCGAAGTCAGTTTCAATTCAGCGCGTCCAAAGACCCCTCTGATTTCAGTTTTGGCGGGGAAGATGGCTTGGAAGAAACCCCGCTTATCGACCCCGATGCTGCATTGTTGACCGATCAATATGCCGGAACACCCGCCTGGAGCGACCTCTCCATTTTGGCCAACTATCAATGGAGTGAAAAAGTCAATCTCAAAGCTGGGATGGAAAATCTCTTTGACATACACTACCGGACTTTTGCCTCTGGTGTTTCTGCTCCGGGAAGAAGTTTCCGATTAGGTCTTCAAGTACAATTATAACAAAACCAGTTCTTAGAGAGGATAGAATCAATAAGGATATAAAATAGTCGAGTCCGACTGAATCTTGATGCGTGTTATCAGATTCCCATTCCACATAAATACAATAGAGACTCGTGAAAGCTCAAAATTTTCTCCAATAGATATCTGTCACAATTTATTGCTGGATCGAAGCGAGTAATTGTTAACTTCGAGAACACGTATTATGGAAGAAGGAACTCTAAGCAAACTGATCCCTGTAACTGTATTGCTGGTTTTAGGAATCATCGAATCCATTGGTGGATTGTATTTTGATGACAAAAGATCAAAAAATGATTTTAGTATTGAGTTGATTAGTCTTATCACTTTACCTACGTTCATACAACCTGGAATATTCGTATTTGTATTTTGGTCAATGGGCTTTGCTTTTCCAGGGCTTGAAGATTATTTTCTGACATCTTCCTTCTGGTGGCATCTTTTGGCCTTTCTAGTTTTGGATGACATGTCCCAATATTGGTGGCATCGGTTTTCGCATACGAATAAAACTATGTGGAAACTTCACAGACCCCATCATGTGGTGGAAGAAATGGGAGTGCTAGTTACCTACCGAAATGCGATATTATACTATGCCCTAATGCCTGGAATATGGTTTTCAGCCATTTTAATCTACTTGGGAATGGGCTATGTCTATCTTTTCTATCTCCCCATAAAACTCGTGGTCATTTTATTCGCTCATAGCGAAACAAAATGGGATCGATTTCTTTATCGCTATAAAATTTTAAATCCTGTTGCATGGGTTATCGAAAGAACAATTTCAACGCCAAGTACCCATTTTGCACATCATGGCTTGACCGCAGAAGACGGGGTTTCCCATCCAAATGGTAATTACGGGAATCTTCTTTTCATTTGGGACGTTATTTTTGGCACCTCAAAAATCACCCGAAAATACCCCACAAGGTTTGGCGCTTGGAATCAATCCAAAGAACCTTGGTATGTGCAGCTTTTTTTTCCTTTGATTACTTCCAAAGATACAACCAGCGAGCTCCATTCGATCAAGACGAATCATGATTACGATCCATCAATAGATTTTAAAGAATTTACAAAATAAATACACCGCTATGCTTTGAAAGTGTTGAAGAGTGGTAGATTTGGGCTTGCCCCATTATCTTTGGGATAATTATTTGGGTGTTTTATTTGATGGAAGAGGTTGGTGATTATTCCGAAACCTTTTCGAAGGCACCTACAATGACGTTCCTATTACCGCCATCATTAGAAGCATTGAAATTGATTTAAGGGAAATGATTGATGACAAAGACATTCCAGAGCCCATCCAGTCTGAAAATGGATTTCTTCTATCTCTCAAATTAAAAAACGCAACAGAAAAAATATGACTGAAATTATTAAAGAATATACAAACGGAGAATTGACTATTGTTTGGAAACCCAAAAGCTGTATCCATGCTGGAGAATGCGTCAAAACCTTGCCAAAGGTCTACAAACCAAAAGAAAAGCCTTGGATTACGATAAGTAATGCGACAACTCAAGAATTAAAAGCACAGATAAAAAAATGTCCCTCAGGAGCATTGAGATATTATATGAATAACAAAAAATAAGGGGTTCGTAAACTTGACTCCATAGAAAAGACATTTAAGCAGCCCTTTACACAAAATTAGACATTTATGTCCCTACCGATAATCCCAAAGCCAAAGAGTATTATTTCAAATTTCAATCCGCCAGTTTCTTCCTTAAATTGATTATTTTCGCAAGCGAGCGAAAAAGCGCAAGTACATGGCATTCAAGGAATACAATCATTTTGATTTACCCAAAGTAGCGGAAGAAATTATTTCTTATTGGGAAGCGGAAGCTATTTTCGAAAAAAGCATCAGCTCTCGGGAAGGAAACCCTCCTTTTGTTTTTTAAGAAGGACCCCCTTCGGCTAATGGAATGCCGGGGATTCACCATGTTATGGCTCGAGCGATCAAAGATATTTTTTGCCGTTATAAGACCCAGAAAGGCTACCAAGTCAAGCGAAAAGCTGGATGGGACACCCATGGGCTCCCTGTAGAATTAGGTGTGGAAAAGGAACTGGGGATTACCAAAGATGAAATCGGAAAGACTCTAAGCATTGAAGCCTATAACGAAGCTTGTAAAAAAGCCGTGATGCGCTATACTGATGTTTGGAATCAACTCACCGTTCAAATGGGCTATTGGGTTGATATGGAAGATCCCTATATCACCTACAAATCCAAATATATTGAAAGCGTTTGGTGGCTACTAAAACAAATTCATGAGAAAGGCTTGCTATACAAAGGCTACACCATTCAGCCCTATTCCCCCAAAGCAGGAACGGGATTAAGCTCACATGAACTCAATCAACCCGGCACCTACCAAGACGTTACTGACACTACGGTAACCGCCATGTTTGAGACTCAAACCGACAGTCTTCCGAAAGCCTTACAAGGATCCCGCTCCTTATATATTTTGGCTTGGACTACCACTCCTTGGACCTTACCTTCCAACACAGCACTGACGGTGGGGCCTAAAATTGACTATGTCGTGGTGCAAACCTTCAATCAGTACACTCATGTCCCAATCCGTGTTCTCCTTGCAAAAGCATTAGTAAGCAAACAGCTAGGGAAAAAATTTGTCGAAGTTGCCACAGCTGAAGCACTACAAGGCTATGAAAAGGGACAAAAACAGCTTCCCTACTGGATCGAATCTGAAATAAAAGGGAATGATTTGGTTGGTATTCGCTACCAACAGCTCTGGGACGAAGCACCGCTTCCCACGGAAAACCCCCAAGATGCTTTTCGCGTCATTGCCGGTGATTTTGTCACCACCGAAGATGGAACAGGAATTGTTCATACTGCTCCCACCTTTGGAGCTGATGATGCCAAAGTAGCTCTAGAAGCAAAGCCTCCTGTACCCCCATTGCGCGTTGAAGACGATAACGGCAATCTGGTTCCCTTGGTTGATTTTCAAGGAAAATTTAGGAAAGAACTCGGCCCCTTGGGTGGGAAATACGTCAAAAACGAATACTACCCCGAAACAGATATCCCAGAGAAATCAGTCGATGTCGAAATCGCTATCCGACTCAAAGAACGCAACCGAGCTTTTAAGGTAGAAAAGTATGTTCACTCCTATCCCAACTGTTGGCGAACCGATAAACCTATTTTATACTATCCGTTAGACTCCTGGTTTGTAAAGATGACCAATGTTCGAGAACGCATGGTATCCCTTAATAAAGAAATCAACTGGAAACCCAAATCCACTGGAGAAGGGCGTTTCGGCAACTGGCTGCAAAATGCCAATGATTGGAACCTTTCCCGATCTCGATTCTGGGGAATTCCACTCCCTATTTGGCGTTCGGAAGATGGAAAGCAAGTTAAAGTAATCGGCTCTATGGAGGAATTTATCTCCGAAATTGAAAAAGCACAAGCTGCTGGAGTTCAAAAAAACAATCCCTTTACAGGTTTTGAAGTGGGAAACTATGCCGAAGCCAACTATGAAAAGATTGACCTACACAAAAACACGGTGGATTCCGTCGTCTTGATTGCAGATGATGGGCGTACGCCCCTCATCAGAGAAAGTGACCTTATTGATGTTTGGTTTGACTCCG
>CALITN010000074.1 GCA_938041595.1 uncultured Flavobacteriaceae bacterium
AAGCTTTGTTCAACAATCCACTTTTTTTCTATGCTTCTAAGAGTCAACGGTTCGGGAAAACGATTTGTATTCACCGGACGAAAAAATCCATCTACAGTGCCATATACTTGGATTTCCAAAGCATCTTCTTGAAAACGCCAAGCTTGAATAGGGATTTCTTCGTATCCTGAAGGCGTTCCCCAAAAGAATGATCCCTCCGATGGGGTATCCTCTAGTGGAATTCGTAGCATTTGAGTCTTAAATCCTGGAGGTTGAGAGTGAATAGATAAGTGCATCTGATTCGCATTAGGACTCGAATCGGGTGCTAATACATAAGCCAGTAGGGAAACAATACTTAAGCCTACTATATAGCTCAAACTCAAGATCCCTCCAATTTTACTGGCTTTCAATAATGCGTTTTTTAGGGAGGCTAATTCTTGTTTTGAGAAACTCTATCCCCCTTTAAAGAAAGACTCATGTCATTTAAAATACTAATGGCTTCATTTACATAAAGGTCTTTATCCAAGCTTTCGACCCAACGATCACGCTTTTCAATATAATCGTCATTAGCGGCTTTTGTCATACCTGCTTCAGGAAGCCATTTGAAATTCAAATTGGAGTCAAAGTCCTTCAGAACGTCAAACTGTTTTGATGCATCGAAACTTTCCTTTTGTTCCTTAGAAAAAGAGGGATAGTCGAGGAAATAATTGTAGTCTTCTTGTTGTTCTGCAACCCATCGGGCTTGCTTTTCGATTATGGAAGCAAAGCTATTTTCTTGAATCCGATACTGACTCTGCTTGACAACAAAATCATAATTGAATGGATCTTTCCATGGGGTATAGGAAGCTGGCGTAATATTGTCCCAAGCCAATGGATTTTCTTGATCTTTCTCGCCCATGTCAATGAACTGATAGCGATCAGGGAATACAACATCGCTTTTCACCCCTTCCAACTGGGTGGATTCACCAGTGATACGGTAAAATTTGTCCGTGGTAACCTTTAAGGCACCAAGATCTCCATAGGTATTGCCTGAAATGATCCGGTTTAGATCCACCACATTTTGAACCGTACCTTTTCCAAAAGTTTGTTTGCTTCCTAAAATAATCGCGCGATTATAGTCTTGAAGTGCGGCCGCAATAATCTCTGAAGCCGAGGCTGAAAATTCATTCACCAATACGACCAAAGGACCGTCCCAAACCATTCCAGGATCAGTGTCTTTCAAAATTTCTTTGCGACCTCCAGTGCTTTTCACCTGTACTACAGGCCCTTCATCTATAAAGTAACCTGTCATGTCAACTACCGTTTTGAGCGAACCACCCCCGTTGTTTCGTAAATCCAAAACAATTCCAGAAACATTCTTGGCTTTAAGCTGCTCTAATTCTTTTTTGACATCAATTGCAGCGTTACGCTCGCCGTAATCCTTAAAGTCAATATAAAATTTGGGAAGGTTGATTAGTCCAAACTTTTTCCCTTCTTTCTCAATGATGGTAGAACGCGCATAGACCTCTTCCAATTCCACAATGTCGCGGACAATAGGAATAACTTCTATGGTGCCATCCACACGTTTCACGGTTAAACGCACCTCAGTCCCTTTAGGGCCTTTGATTAGTTTAATCGCGTCCTCCAATCGCATGCCTACAATCTCAACAGGGTCTTCGTCTTTTTGTGCTACTTTGAGAATGATATCACCTACATCTAATAATTTGCCCCGCCAAATGGGACCTCCCGAGATAACCTCTACAATTTTTACTTCTTGATTTCGTTTTTGCAAACGCGCTCCAATCCCTTCAAATTTTCCAGACATACTGGTGTCAAATCGATCTTTTTCTTCGGGTGCAAAGTAAAAAGTGTGTGGATCAAACTGCATGACAATGGCATTGATATACACTGAAAACCAATCCTTACGATCCAAGTCTTTGACTAAGTCAAAATAATCACGAGTATTTTCCAAGGTGAGTTTTCGAGCTTCTTTTTCCAATTCGACATCTGACTTCATCACATAGGTGCTGTCACTTTCAAACTTCTCTTTTTCCTCTTTCTTGTTGTCCGAAAATCGATCTAGAACAGAAAGCTTTAGGCGTTTGCGCCAACGTGATTTTAACTGGGTTACTGAATTGGCGTAGGGGAGGTTTTCGTAATCAAGACTGATTTGATCGGGTTTTGAAAAATCAAAAGGGGCTTCCAGCAACTGAGGGTAAAAATTCTCTACCTGCGTCATGCGTGAAAGAAGACGTTCATAAGTAACATTAAAAAAATTGAGTGCACTAGCCTTGAACTCGTCGTCTATACGATACCGATATCGCTTAAATGTATTGATGTCTGTTTGTAGGAAAAAGCGATGTTGGCCATCCAAACCATCCAGATAACTCTGGAATGCATTTTCGGAAAAAGCATCGTCAATAACCTTGGGGTCATAATGACCTCTTTCCAGTACGTAATTTAAAATCTCTAACAGCAATCGATCCTTTTCTGGTGGGGTGGGTGCCGAACTTAGGTTCCAAAAAAAGAAACAGGCCAATACCCCACTCATAAGAATTCCAAAAACACGCATAGCAAACTTATTTTTTGAAATCTAAAAATACAGAAAAACCGCCTATGAATCGCTTCTGAGAATAAAAGTTTTGTTAAAGTGCTTGGCGCGCATCCCACTGATAATTCCTAACTTGCTATGTGTTAACAAATGACCTTATGGCTAAAAAACCTTTGATTTTAGTGACCAATGATGACGGTATTACTGCTCCGGGTATCCGAGCCTTAATTGATGTGATGAATGAAATTGGGGACGTTGTAGTGGTGGCCCCAGACAGCCCTCAATCGGGAATGGGACACGCTATAACGATCAATTCCACGCTGCATTGTAGTAAAATAGATGTAGATCATGGCCCACAGATCGAATATAGTTGCTCTGGAACACCGGCTGATTGTGTCAAACTCGCGGTGAATGAATTGCTTGGTCGCAAACCTGATTTATGTGTTTCAGGAATCAATCACGGATCCAACTCATCCATTAATGTTATTTATTCTGGAACGATGAGTGCTGCTCTTGAAGCGGGAATCGAAGGCATCCCCGCCATTGGGTTTTCATTGTTAGACTATCGTTGGGGAGCCGATTTTGAAGTGGTCAAACCATTTGTTAAAGAAATCACACTCAAAGCATTGGAAAATGGAATTCCAGACAATGTGGTGTTAAATGTCAATTTTCCCCAAGGTACCAAAACACCAATTCAAGGAATCAAGGTATGCCGTCAAGCCAAAGCGTATTGGGTCGAAGAATTCGATAAACGAACCAATCCTTTGGGTAGAGAGTACTACTGGCTTACGGGAAAATTTGTTAATGAAGACCGTGGCGAAGACACCGATGAATGGGCATTAGAGCATCATTATATTTCTGTTGTTCCAGTGCAGTACGACCTGACCGCTCACCATGCAATTCAAAATCTAAATACTTGGCAGTTTGAGTAAAAAAGAAATCGGAATGGGATTTACAGCTGCCCTATTGGGCACAGCGTCTTGCACTTTATTGTTTACCGCTGTGGTAGCCAAGGGAGAGGCAATTGATAGTCTTATTTTTCTCTATCAACAGAACAAATTAGGAGCGCTCATTAGCTTGGGGGCACTAATTAATCTGGCACTTTTTTTTGTGGCCATCCGTCGCAACAAAACCGCCTTTGCAACTGGGGTTCTTCTCTGCTCACTTCTATTGGTAGCTCTTGTTGCCATACTCAAAATCAACAGCTAAATGAAGTACTACCTCATCGCTGGTGAAGCCTCTGGTGATCTCCATGGGGCGCGACTGATTGAAGCCCTAAGGGCACAAGACCCTAAGGCCTCCATTCGCTGCTGGGGCGGCGATTTGATGCAACAAGCAGGAGGCACATTAATCAAACACTATCGTGATCTAGCTTTTATGGGTTTTTGGGAAGTATTGATCAACCTCCCAACAATTCTTAAAAACATTCATTTTTGCAAAACGGATATCATTGCATTTGACCCGGATGTTATTGTCTACATTGACTATCCAGGCTTTAATCTCCGTATTGCGGAATGGGCTCGTAAAAAAGGATATCGAAACCACTATTATATCAGCCCTCAACTATGGGCATGGAAAGCCAACCGAGCCGTTAAAATGAAGCGTGACTTGGATGCCCTATACACCATTTTACCTTTTGAAAAGTCCTATTTCAAGGAAAAACACAACTATGAAGTACATTATGTCGGCCATCCATTACTGGACAGTTTAGCAAAATGTCTCCCCCCGAAAGATTTTAGAAAAGCCCATGCGCTTGATAACCGACCCATTGTTGCCTTGCTGCCCGGCAGTCGGCAACAAGAGGTTAAAAAAATGCTCCCCCTATTCCTGAAATTGATTCCTGCCTTTCCCGATTATCAATTTGTAATTGCAGGCACTCCAACATTGGGTGAAGCATATTATACACCTATAATGGATTCCCAAGCTTGTAAAATCGTGGTGGGGAATACCTATGCTCTTTTACAATCATCGGAAGCAGCTCTTGTCACTAGTGGCACGGCTACCCTTGAAACGGCTTTGTTTGAAGTGCCCCAGGTGGTTTGTTATAAGACCAGCGAGTTTAGCTATTGGTTGGCAAAAAAATGGGTGACCTTACAGTGGATTTCATTAGTCAATCTCATTTTTAATCGGGAAATAGTGGACGAATTGATCCAAGAAAAGTGCAGCGTTGAAAATCTCGAAAAAGCCCTTTATAAAATTCTAAGCCCCGAAGGAAAAGCGCGCTTAAAAAAACAATATCAGCAGTTAAGCCAACAACTCGATCAAGGCGGAGCAAGCCAAAAAACAGCAGCCTTGATCCTTGAAGCTTTGCCTTAATGTAGGAAATCCCTATTTTAGGGAATGCCCCATTTTAATTCTTTCCTCTTCAAGAGCCTCTTGGCTTTTATTGCGGGGCAATGCTTTGCCCGATACTGTCCGCATTTAGTTTTTAATAGTTTGCTCATTTTCTCGGGTTTATGCTTACTCAT
>CALITN010000075.1 GCA_938041595.1 uncultured Flavobacteriaceae bacterium
TGGAAAGAAAGTATTAGTTCAAATTGAGTTGCAAGCCCGTTTTGATGAAAAGAATAATATAGACTCTGCCAGTCGTTTGGAAGCAGCTGGCGTGCAGTTGATTTTTGGCGTCCCAGGGCTAAAAGTACATGCAAAACTATGTGTGATTGAGCGCTTGGAAGAAAAAAAGATCCGCCGCTATGGTTTTGTGAGTACGGGTAATTTTAATGAGTCAACAGCCAAGGTATACACAGACTACACCCTGTTCACTCACAATCAAAAAGTGCTCAAGGAATGCAATAAAGTTTTTAATTTTTTGGAAGTTAACTACAAATTGAAGACCTACAAGCATTTAATTGTATCACCCCATTATACGCATTCAACAATTTGCCGCCTAATCGATAAAGAGATTGCCCACAAAAAAGAGGGCAAGCCAGCTGGGATTAAAATGAAGCTGAATAATTTGACTTCTTATAAAATCATCGACAAGTTCTATGAAGCTAGCCGTGCGGGTGTTCCTGTTAAATTGATGATTCGCGGGATTTGTTGCTTGATTCCTGGAATCAAAGAGATGAGTGACACGATTGAAGTAGTAGGGGTTATTGATCGTTTTTTGGAGCATTCAAGGGTTTTTATATTTGAAAACGCGGGTGTTCCAAAGGTTTATATTTCATCAGCTGATATGATGACTCGAAATATAGAAAACCGTGTAGAGGTGGCTTGCCCCATTTATACCTTGGATTTACAAAAACAAATTTTAGACGCTTTTGAGATCGGATGGCAAGACAATGTAAAAGGACGCCGGGTGAATGGCAGCCCCCAAAATGCCATAAATGCAAATGGGCTATCTCCCATTCGGTCTCAGGAAGTCATTTACAACTACACACAAAATTTACAAGCATCGTGCGATTAGAAAAATTTGCTGCCATTGATATTGGTTCCAATGCCATACGCATGCTCATAGCCAATGTTGTGCTAGGAGATATCAACCCTCCTAAATTCCACAAAAACTCTATGGTACGCGTACCCATCCGTTTGGGAGAGGACTCTTTTACGGTAGGAGATATCTCTTCCAAGAATTTGAAGCGAATGATACGCGCCTTCAAGGCATTCAAACAAATCATGAAAGTGCATGGAGTAACGCAATACCGTGCCTATGCAACCTCCGCCCTCAGAGAAGCGACCAACACCAGCACGGTCCTAGAAAAAATAAAAAACAAAACGGGAATTCAAATTCAGGTAATCGATGGGCGTAAAGAAGCAGAGATTATTTCAACCAACAGTAGTTTTGATGGATTGAATTTCGGGAATAAGAGCTTTCTTTTTGTTGATGTAGGGGGTGGGAGTACAGAATTCAGCGTATTTAAAAATGGCGAGCGATTGGCTTCAAAGTCATTCAAGCTGGGGACGGTTCGTTTGTTGAATGACTTGGTATCAAAAGAGCTTTGGAAAGCAGTTAAAGAATGGATTACGAAGCATACTGGGAAGTATGAAAAAATTGCCATTTTAGGTACTGGGGGAAATATCAATAAGCTAATAAAATTAACAGGAACCAAAGAAGGAAAGCCTTTGTCAATTGTAGAGTTAGGGAGTATTTATCACCAGCTACAATCGCTGTCCTATGAGGAACGAATTCTCAAATTTGAATTGAATCCTGATCGGGCGGATGTAATTCTACCAGCCACAGAAATTTACCTTCGGTCGATGGATTGGTGTGGAGCAACACGGGTCTATGTGCCAAAAATGGGCTTAGCAGATGGGATGATTCAAGAAATGTTTGCCTCGTTGTATCCGAGCATTTAGCCGTGTATAGTTTCTTTGTTCCCCAGTTCTTTCATCAGTTCGGCTTCAAAAGCTAACAAACTTTGCCACTTGATTTCCACATTCATTTCTTTAGGAGCATACTGACGCGCTAATTTTAAGAAGAGTGTGTAGTGATGCGCTTCACTGATCATCAGTTTGCGATAAAATCTACGAAGCTCAGCATCGTCTAATTCTTCGGAAAGTAAACGAAAGCGTTCGCAACTTCGGGCTTCAATTAATCCCGCTACTAACAATTTGTGAACCAAATGGGTCTCGCGTGAACCTCCTTTGGGGAAGAAGTCTTGCAGCCTCCGAACATACTCATCTTTTCGTTCTCGCCCCAATACATAGCCACGCTCTACAATTAATTCATGTACCATTTTGAAATGACTGATTTCTTCCTGAGCTAATTCAATCATGGCAGTAACCAATTCACTGTTTTCAGGGTATCCAATAATGAGTGAAATAGCGCTATTGGCTGCTTTTTGCTCACAGTAGGCATGATCAGTCAATATTTCCGCTACATTTTTTTCAACAATGTTAACCCAACGAGGATCTGTCGGAAGTTTGAGTCCAAGCATATAATTGATTTAAAAATCCAAATCTAATTTTTTACGAAGTTCGGCGATGATCGGATTAATTTCAAGGAGTTTTTGGTATTTCTCTTCCGTAGTGATTAGATATTCTTTGTTTTTTTCCGGGGCAATGGCTACATCAAATTCAATTTGATTATTTCCCAGTTGTTTGGTTAGGAAGGGTTTTAAATCAAAAAATTCACGCTCCAATTCTACCTTATTGATCGCACTAGGCACCTTGACATGGACTCTGTTGGGGCTTTCCAAGGAAAGACTGGCAATGGAAAATAGAGCTGCAATATTACTCAAACCTTTTTCCTGTTTTAGCTGTGCATATTGATCCCAAGCTATTTTGAACTGGTCAAAATCAAATTTTTCTTCTAAAACTTCTTCTGGATTTACTTTGGATTTTACCTGTTGCGCTTCTTTCTTTAGCCGGATACTGGATAGAGAAAGACTTGATACCCCAGCTCCTGTTGGGGTTTGTATTTTAGGAATAGGGGGTGGTGGACTCTCAACTTTTGTTTGTGATGATTTGGATTCATTATAGGGCGCTTCATCTTCTGCAACGCTATTTCCTATAGTTGATTCAAGCGTTTTTGAAATAGGTTTTGGAATTTCTTCTGTTGGGGAGGGGCTCTTTGGGGACGCTTTTGAAGGGTGCGGTTTAAATCGGTGGCTGGCTATCAGTCGGACTTTTTTTTTTCATCTCCATTCGTGGAGGCCAATTGCATCAGGCAGAGTTCCAAGTGTAAACGCTTATTGCGAATGTTCTTATACCGTGTTTCAGCCTCTTGAATAATAGCTAAGATTTGCAGCAGTTGAGGAACGGCTATAGCACCAGACTGTTTTTGGAACTGTTCTTTTGTCTGTTCGGAAGCACTCAATAGGGATAAGGTTTGGGGGTCTTTACATACCAAAAGCTCTCGGAAATGCCCAGCAAGACCTTCCAAAAATTGACTCCCATCAAAACCACTACTCAGTACTTGATCCAGTTGGACTAAAAGTTCTGGAATTTGCTGATCGATAATCAAATCAATCAATCCAAAATAGGTATCTGTGTCAACGATATTAAGATTTTCAGCAACCCGCTTGGCAGTTAGGGTACTGTCACTATGAGCAATCATTCGGTCAAAAAGAGAGAGTGCATCACGCATGGCTCCATCAGCTTTTTGAGCAATGAGATGAAGGGCTTCTTCCTCCACGGCGATGTTTTTGTCTTGTGCAATACTAGCCAAATGCTTTTTGGTGTCTGTCACCGACATTCGTTTAAAATCATAAATCTGACAGCGCGAAAGAATCGTAGGTATGATTTTGTGTTTTTCGGTAGTGGCAAGAATAAAAATGACGTGAGCAGGGGGTTCTTCTAGGGTTTTTAAAAAAGCATTAAACGCCGCTAGTGAGAGCATGTGCACCTCGTCAATGATATAAACCTTATGGGTACCCACCTGTGGGGGAATACGAACTTGATCATTGAGGCTTCGAATATCCTCAACCGTATTGTTGGAGGCGGCATCCAATTCAAAGATATTAAACGCGAAGTCCTGTTCTGAATTGCCGGGGTCTTCTTCGTTAATTTTTTTGGCAAGAATACGAGCACAGGTAGTTTTTCCAACACCCCTTGGGCCACAAAACAGTAATGCTTGGGCGAGTTTGTTTTGATCGATGGCCTTTTCCAGAGTGTCGGTAATGGCCTGTTGCCCCACCACATCAGAAAACTTCTGAGGGCGGTATTTTAGCGCTGATACGATATAGGGATCTTGAGCGTCTGACATTAAAACAAATATACACAATGCACTTAGCAGCCCTTGATTGAGGGGTCAAAAACTTCCTTGAAATTATCAACAATGAGTACCTTTGCGGTCAAGCAGGCTATCTTATCGCTGTTCGCCATAGAGCGGAGAGAGGAAAGTCCGGACACCATAGAGCAGTATAGCGGGTAACGCCCGCCCTTTCTTCGGAAAGCGGACCAGTGCAACAGAAAGCAAGTACAGTTCGGCTGTAGTGAAATCGGTAAACTCTATACGGTGAAACGCCAAGTAAATCTGCATTTTTGGGTGGCTCGCTCAACGCAGAAGGGTAGGCGGATGGAGTCGTTTAGCAATAAACGTCCTAGATAAATGATAAGACACGACAGAATCCGGCTTATCGGCCTGCTTTTTATTGGTGCATAAAAAAACTGAAGCAACTGCTTCCATACGTTCGGGTACTGTCCCACTGTGGATGAGACTCCCACTTCATCTGAGGAGGATGTTCAACAACCAATAAGCCCTCAGCAACCCAACCTTGTGAAAAGACTAAATCAATATTTTTTTGATAATCGGCTTCAGAAAGAGCGTATGGGGGATCTATAAAAACCCAATCATAAGCTGTTCCTTTATTTTCTAAAAAACGCAGGACGTCTGTTTGTATTGCCGTAACGGGGAGATCTAACCTTTCAGCAGTTTCACGAATAAACTGCACGCAATGCCGATTGGAATCTACAGCCGTACTGTTTGTTCCGCCTCTAGAAGTAAATTCATAGCTGATATTTCCCGTTCCAGCATAGAGATCAAGGAGACGCGCTCCATCAAAATCTAATTGGTTCAGAAGGATGTTAAATAATGCTTCTTTGGCTCGATCGGTAGTTGGGCGCACTGGGAGTTTCTTAGGTGCCTGAATACGACGCCCTTTGCAGCTTCCCGAAATGATAAGAAAACTAAGCATTCCAAAAAGGAACAGGGTCTTGACGAATGGGTAAATGACTATATGAGGACTCCAAAAAGTGAAGATCATTTTGGAAGTTTTTCACCCCTTCATAGTAACGTGCAAAAGAATCAAATTCTCCTAAAAAATAAATTTTGACACTGTTTTCAGACAATTGCAATTGTTCTGCTGCATAAAATAAATAGTACATAAAGTCCTCTTCGTTTTGGTGTGGAAAGCGATTGGCCATTATGAATCGTGTTCCTTGCGTAACAAAAACATCAAAGAATCCATTACATAAGTGAACGTAGATTTGCTTGTTGAAATCCTTTTGGGAGTGTTCGATAATCCGATCATAGAGCAGTGCATAAGCAGGGATCGCATTGATCGAAGGGAGTTTTTGACTTAGTGCTTTGGTTTGCGGATAAATAAACTTCACCAAGCCATTAGTGCTAGTCGTTGATTTTAATTCGGAATTCGGTGCCAGCAAAGCATAAGGCTTCCAATAGTTTGATGTCAGTTTGTCAACATAATTCAAACTTGGAACCAATATTGAAGGAAAGTTGAGCAAAACTAGTTGGTAATTACCAGCAATGGCCTTTTGCTGGACAAATTCCACAAGGCTATCTTCGGGCGTGACTCCAAAGTCAGAAAAGGGATAGAAGGCCTTTTCTTCTGGGCTACAAAAACAAAATCCATCCTCCAAGAGGAGAATGGACTGTTT
>CALITN010000076.1 GCA_938041595.1 uncultured Flavobacteriaceae bacterium
AGTTTGAAAGTCATTGTACTGAAAAAGCCACGCGTGAAAGATAATAACCCAGATGACGGCAATGGCGCGCACGCCATCAATAAGCTTAAAATTATGGGTCGGTCTCGAAAAGAGACGGCTGAAATATTGATCCAAAATATATTGGTTTATGGTTGGCGAAAACCATCATTATTTATTCAATATCCATTGGGATCCCTTCAGAAATTTTATCCCCAAAAAACTGTTCTTAAAAAGAGCATATTTATTCCTGAACCTAAAGTTGTTCTCCCAAATATATATCACATAGCAACGGATCCTGCCTCCTAATTCTTCAGTTAGATCTTTGTTTGTATATTGATCCTACTTAACCATAAATCAATTAAAATGAAAAAAACTTTATTTACTCTGATCACTCTGATCAGTGTTACTGTCAATGCACAAGTTTATCAATCCTTTACAATGCACTTTGTGCGAGTTGAAGGAGATGTAGAATCTTTTGAAAAAGTAGAATCTATCTACATGCAGAAAGTGGCACAAGCTGCCGTTCAAAAAGGGGATATTGCTTTTTGGGCATTTCTGAAGAGATATGCCGTTGATAATATCGACGATGAAGAACGATGGAATTATCTATTTGTTCAGTCAAATAAAGATGTTCCCTCTCTGTTGAGCGATAAAAACAGCTGGTGGGTTAATGCCCCAGATGTGCTAAGTAAAGAAGAACTAGAAATGGTGCAAGCATTACAAAAAAACTACACCATGGTCAAAGACAGTCGACATATTTTTGTGGATGAAGTCAGTATCGCCAGAGGTCTTGGAGGAGCCATTCAGTTTAATTTTGCCCGTCCTGAAAACCTTAATGGATTCATTGCTGAAAATCAATCGCTTTGGAAAAACCACTTCTCCAAAAACATGGATAAAATGGGAATGGTAAACTGGGGAGTTGGGAGAAAAATAGCCCCCCGAAACAAAAATACCGCTACTGTAGTGACTTGGGATATGTTCAATACACTAGAAGACTTAATGAATTACCGTGTTGGAGTTCCATCAATCATAAACCCCGCGTTAAAAAAATCAAAAATGTCTTCTTACAATCCTGATGGATTTGACTACGAAGCTATTTTTATCCCCATCGTATTTGCTGTAAATCAATAGATTCTTTAGAATAAATTAAAAAGGGGGGTGTCAATTAATTGATACCCCCTTTTATATATTTTGAACTAACCATTCCAAAAGCAATGAATCTAATTCAAAGACATTTCATATGATTTAGTAAATTCGTAATTAAACAGCCATAATTATAACCTACAATTCATTCCATGGATCAACAAACTGTCATCGGAAGCCAAGAATGGTGTTCTTTTTCCGAACTGAATATCCCTGCTATCAAAGCTCGAATTGATTCGGGCGCCAAGACCTCATCCATTCAAGCTACCAACATCAAGCGCATTATTCGCCAGGGGTCAGCATGGGTCACTTTTGAAGTAAACCCTATTCAGGAAAACAGAAGTGTTTCCATAATATGTTCGGCCAAAATTGTAGATACGCGAACGATCAAAAGTTCAAATGGAAATACCCAGAAGCGCTATGTTATCAAAACACCGGTCCAGATTGGGACGCATCTATTTGAAATAGAGCTTACCCTAGCCAGTCGTGACGCCATGGAATATCGAATGCTCCTGGGAAGAGAGGCCATGTTAAATCGTTTTTTGGTTGACCCTTCCAAACATTTTGTTTGTGGAGATCACGATGACCGTTCTCTGGCAAAACTCTATAAGCATCTTTTCAAAAAAAAATCCGGTTTAAAACTAGGACTCCTTGCTACAAATAAAGAATTGTATAGCAATAAAAGGCTGATTGAAGCGGCACACGCTAGAGGCCACGAAATCACCTTCTTCAACATCCAACATTGTTATATGAGATTGGATGCTAAGACACCTGAAGTTCGATACCGAGGGGGTAATATCTTAGAGGATTTAGATGCTGTAATTCCTAGAATTCGCCCTAGTATGACCTTCTATGGTTGCGCATTACTTCGTCAATTTGATTCTATAGGAACCTACTGTTTGAATTCAAGTGCATCCATATCCCAGTCACGAGATAAGCTTTTCTCCTCTCAATTATTTTCCCGAAATGGCATTCAAATCCCTGTAACTGGCTTTGCCAAATCACCTCTTGAAACAAAAGATTTGATTGATATGGTCGGAGGGTCACCTCTGATTATAAAATTATTAGAAAGTACCCAAGGAAAAGGGGTGGTCTCTGCAGAAACGAACAAAGCTGCCGAAAGTGTCATCAATGCTTTCAAAAGTTTGCAAGCCAATATCCTCGTTCAAGAATTCATCAAAGAAGCCGATGGAAAAGATATCCGATGTTTTGTTGTGGATGGAAAAGTAATTGCTTCCATAATGCGCAGTGCTCCCAAAGGAGAGTTTCGTTCAAATATTCACCAGGGAGGAACCGCTTCAAAAGTAAAAATATCCCCCGAAGAAAGACGCCTTGCCGTCAAGGCTTCCAAAATTTTAAATCTAGATGTTGCTGGGGTCGATATTATTCGTTCCAACAAAGGCCCGCTTCTGCTGGAAGTAAATTCATCCCCTGGGCTCGAAGGCATTGAAAATGCGACCGGTAAAGATATTGCCAATACAATCATTGAAGCCATCGAAAAGAAACTGAAATACCAACCCGAGAACTGATGGCTCGAGTTCGCTGCTAAGACCACATTTTTTTATTGCTTCGCTACAATTGGATCACGCCAAGATTGGAGATCATTTTGTATTTTTATAGCATTAACCATAAACCAATATATAATGAGAAAATTCTTATTTCTAAGTTTTTTGTTTAGCTTGTCTTTGACCTTCGCACAAGGACAAAATTCATTTTCAGTATTTCATTTCAAAGCAAAAAAGGGGGGCGAAGATGCCCTAATTGCTTTATTTGACAAACAATGGGGCGATGCCAAATTCAAATCTGGAGGTGTTAGCATTGAGCGCGTTGAAATTGGAGACAATCCGTGGACGCATCGAGTTCTTGTTTTCGGAGAAGTCGGAAACAGAGGAAGAGTAGAGGGTGACACAGAAAAAAATGAGTGGCCACTATTTGTTCAAAAAATTAATCATCATATTGAAGAATGGGGCCCTTCTGCTGCTGGAAGAATAATGAGCTACAGCGGTGAGTCGCCAGGGGAAAACCCCTATTTTCAGTTGTATGAATTCGAGGCAGAAAACCCTGCTGCCTTTAAAGCAGCTTTTGATAAAGTAGCCCAAAAGCTTTCCAAAATTCAAAATGGAAGAACCCTTGCCTTTGGAAACTACGATATCGGCGGCGGCGGTGCTACTCATTGGGTAGCCATTGGACACAAAAACTTTGGAGATCTGCTTGAACAGAAAGTCAAGTATGAAACCGTGCCTAAAGTACTCCAAGAGTTTTTGACAAATCGAGGAAATGTTGTTCCTGTAAGAAACTTTACCATTTCGATTGTAAACTCTTACGGCAACCTGTAAAGTCCTTTTTAGTCGATGTATAAACCCTCCCTAAGGAGGGTTTTTTTGTTCCCGAATTTAGAAATGATTTAAGACTGAAAAAGCATTACAGCAGGATTTTGTAAATTGTCAGTTATAACCATAAATCAATTCAACAATGAAAAAATCACTTTTCATCCTTGCTCTTTTATTTGCAATTTCTACCCAAGCACAATACTTTATGTATGGCTTTAACAATGTTCCCAATGATGAAATCGAACATTATCTGCAAAACGAAAAAGAGCTTTTTAGCAAAGCGGCTCAAAAGGCCTTTGAAAAAGGAGTCATCAACGGCTGGGCCATTATGAGAAGACACCAAGGAGCCCAATCGGAGCCGAACTTCTATTGGTACATTGGCGTTGATAATCTAGAAAAACTAGACGCTCTTGAAAAAGACTTCGGGCAAATTATCGAAAATACTGTAAATGCGTCAGGGGTGCCCTCTCTGGTTCGAAGAGCACTAAAAAATCATAATGGATATACGCGCTTTGTAGCTACCTATCACCGGCCAGAAGTGGTCGTCAAGAAAAACTCCGAAGGGTTTATCTATTTCAAGCACAATCTAGCAATGAGCCCTGATCCTAATCAATGGCTTCAAACGCAAATGGATCAGTGGGGACCTTTCATCAAAAAGAACATGAACAACGGAAAAATAAAACAAGAAATCTGGGCACCCGCCATTCGATTAAGTCCCGTTGGAAACGGATACAACTGGAATGTAATCAGTGTTGACGGTTATCGTACCTTGAAAGAACTCTATGCCAACGGTGGAAGTAGCTACCCTGATATGAGTAGTGTTGATTTTGAAGCCCTAAAAACAACAATGCCTAACGGATGGCACAAACAAGTCATCTGGGAGCGTGTTTTATGGCTAGATAATGACGGAAAACTAATGCAGCGATAAAAATACTATGCCTATAAAAAACCCTCCAATTGGAGGGTTTTTTTTATGATTTTAATTGACCCCTCGAAAGCTTCGAATGATTTCGTTATTTTGTTTTAAGCTCTTTGAGGATTTCCGCCAGCAATTTATTTTGTTCCTTCATCGCATCGAGCATTTCTCTTTGGGTACGCTTGTCTTCAATAGTCCGAGTGTTGTTGTAAAATTTATTCATAATTGATGTTTTTAAGAGTATAGTTCAAGTAAACTTAACTAATAATTTTAACTAACTACTGCGCTACTAGTTAGTATTTGGGTATCCTCTCTGAAGATTTTCTCTTTAGGTTCCCCCGAAAAGAACACTTTTTTTACCGTCTATTAATTATCAAATAATCATATTTTTAAGCACTCAAAAACCAAACTATGCTTAAACAAATTTTTGGAATAGCACCAAAAATAGAACCGGATGGTTCTTATAGTCCTTCAAAACTGGCTTTAAAGTTAGCCACGGCCGAGAAAACGGATTTTGAAAATACTAGTTATTCAAAATATAAAGGGGAAAAATCAAAGATTTTGGTGATTTTCACTGAGCAAAAAAACATGGAAATGCAAAATGGAAAAGCATTTTCTACGGGCAACCATCCCGTAGAAACTCTAGTTCCTATGTTGCATCTTCAAAATGCAGGCTTTGATTTTGAAATCGCCACACCCACTGGTAAACCAGTTGTTTTGGAAATGTGGGCCTTTCCAAAGAAAGACGAGCATGTGACACGGATTTATAAAGAACTAAAAGACCGTTTTGAAAAACCAGTGGCTTTGGGTGATTTTTACAAGACCACTGCAAAAGAGGTGTCCTCCTACGCCGCAGTATTTATCCCTGGTGGTCATGGAGCTCTTTTGGGGATTCCCGAAGATGAAAATGTTGGTAAAACTTTACGTTGGGCCCACGAAAATGATTTGTTTACCATCAGTATCTGCCATGGTCCTGGAGCTCTATTTTCAACTACTCTCAAAAACCAAAAATTCCTCTACGAAGGCTATAAAATGGCTGTGTTTCCAGATTCTGTCGACAACCAAACACCAATGATTGGATACTTACCAGGAAAAATGAAACAGAAGCTGAGTGAAAGGCTCAAAGAACATGGAGCTATTGTGGTCAACAAAAAATCTGACAATACCGTGTGTGCAGACAGAAAGCTGCTGACAGGGGCTAGCCCCCTTGCATCCAATGCACTGGGAAAACTCGCCGCAACCACACTATTAGCGTCCTTGAAATCATAGATTGTACACCCCCCTAAAGGTGATAAATCGGGGCTGAATAAAGGTTTGGGCATTAAATACGGAAAGGTTGTTGGCACTGTTTCGTACCTGCGCGTCAATATTCAAAATATTGGAGGCTTTGAGTTCAAATTCCCATTTGGCATCTTTGTCTCTACGATACGAAATCCCCGCATCCCAGTTTTGAAATGACTGCATATCCGATCCTAAATCCTGTCGTGTATAGCTATAGTTAGAAACCAAAGTGATTTTTTTCAATAAGTAGGCATCAAATTCTATCGAGGGTGACTGTACGACAAATTTTGTCTTTCGGCTTCCTTGGTCATTAGTTACCACTGTGTAGCGGTAGCGTAAACTTACATTGGGTGCTACTTTAAAATTGGTTCGTATTCCTGGGGAAAGGGTTTGGGTATAGCTTTCGTTAAGTGATGGATTCCCCTGAATGAACTGATTGATTTTGCTGTAATTAAAGGCTGTATTGAGACTGGCTCTGATTTTGCCAAAGGTCCGCTGAATGCGACCAAAAGCACTAAGATTCTCATCCGCAAAGTTTGAATTGAAAAAAGAGCTTGTGCGTATAACGTTATCAAAGCTTGTTAAATTACGGATTTGATCAATATTACTCGTGTAAGCCACCCGAGCAAATACATTGGTGTAATTGAATAAATTAAAACTGCTATAGAGCAAGCTGATTTTATGTGCCAAAGCGTTTTGTAAATCTGGCTCCCCATACTGGATACTATTATAGTTACTTAACACCAACCCTTGCGCCAAACGCGTAACGTCCGTAAATTGATTTTCCATTCGATAATTCAGCGTTAGGGTCTCACTCTTTTTCAACTGGATTCGCGTTTCAAAATCGGGTAAGAATTGAATAAAATGATCTTCAATCCGCTCGTTAAATTGACTGTTTTGGTTCCCATAGGAATGAATAGAAAAACCAGGGGAGAAAGTGAATTTTCCAGTTCTAAATCGGTAATGTGCCCCTAAATAGAGATCCCTAAAGTTATAGGTCACATCGTTACTGACCAGCCCTTGGTTAATTGAAGGGGTAGGTGTAAATGTGGAACCATCTGTCAAATATTGAACAATGGACGAATCAAATGATTGATGACTCAATATCGTTCCTAAGGTCATGTTAAGATTGCTTTTGGGACTGATGATATAATAATAATCCAGCTTGGCGTCCAACTGGTTGGAAAAGATTTTTCTGTTTTGTCCCAATTGGTATTCTGACTGTAAGGTGTTGAGACCTAGTGCCGTGGCCGTCGAGTCAAATACATCGTCTCCACTCGGATCGTTTTCTAGGACTGCATTGTAAAATGGATCCTCATTTTTGATCAAATGTTGCACCTCAAACGCAAAAATATGGTTCTCATTCAGCGTGAAATAATAATTCAAATTTTGGTTAATGGAAAAAGGACGCACCTCTTCCACTTGCCCTGTTTTACCAAGAATAGAGGAAAATACATTTTGCCGCTGCCGATCGTCCGCAGAACGTATCAAAACATCATAATCAATCTGGTTGTTATAGTTGGGCTTATAGGACGCACTAAGTTTCAATAGTCCTTGATTGGATCGCTCGTTGCTAGTCAATTCTGTAGACTCATCGAGCAATTGAAGCCCTGCATCGGTATAGCGGATAATGCTATTTTCTTTGGAATCAATCAGACTTGAATTGAAAATTAAAAATCCCGTAAAATCAAGATTTGGATTCGGAGAATAATTAAAATTTGCCGTCCCCAGTTTGTTCTCAATTCTCAAAGCATCTCGTTGGTTGGTCAAGAAATTCAGACTATTATCTCCTAAATTAATACTCGTTCCACTTTGTTGACTGGGCGAACGCGAGCCTCCCGTAAAGCCGCGAATGTCCCTACGAGATAAGGCCACCTCCCCGATATTGTTGAAGTCCCCAATAAAATTAATACTGTATTTAGGACTGTAATAAAACAGTTTGGGTTGCAGAAGATAAAGTCCTTCTTTAGGAGCATTTCCAGCTCCAGTGGTCACATTCCCAAACCAAAAACGCTCCTTCCCTTGCTTTAGCTTGATGTTAATCGCCACATTATCTTGATTATTTCGAACACCCCGTAACTGCCCCACATTACCATAATTTTTCAGCACTTGAATCTTATCAACGGTACTGGAGGGTATGTTTTTGGTTGCAATTTTGGTGTCTCCTTCAAAAAACTCTTTTCCATTGACCATTAATTTATTGACCACTTTCCCTTCAACTTCGATTTGGCCATTGTCATTGATTGCTACCCCGGGAAGTTTGTCAATGATGTCTTCCAGTTTTCGCTCAGAGCCATTTTTGAAAGAATCGGCATCATAGATCAGTGTGTCACCCCGAATCAAAACCGGCATTTTGACGACAACCTCATCCAATACAATATCTGCTCGAAGCTCATAATCGCGATCTAGATTCATCTCTTGGGTCGTTAGACTGTCGTTGACCGTTTGCAAACCCAATGCACTGACCTGGATTTTATAGGAAGTATTTTTCTTTAATTTGAGAGTATATTTCCCATCGGGACCTGTGATAATATAGGAATCCAAAGCATTGGAGACTTTGTTTATAGCCACAAGGCTTGCCGCTTCCAAGGGCTGTTGCAAACTGTCCCGAACGGTTCCTTGCAACCGAAGTTCCTGTGCTTGAATCCCTATGCAAGCAAATAGAATTAAGAAAAAAAGCCGTTTTTTCATCGGGAAACTAACTACGGCGACGGCGTCCACGGTTATTTCGCATTTCTGTCATTTTCTCAATAATTGTTGATCTATACACAGCTTTGGTAATTTCTTTTCCTTTGTCTGGAGCCGCAATTACCGAACGGTCTTTAGGATTAACGATAATCTCAGAACATAGTATTGTGGTATTTCCAGCGCTAACTTCCAAAATGAGCCCCGGTAAGCCCCAAAATTCGGCCGGTCCGTGCTTTACTGGAATTTGCAAAGTATACCAAGCTTCTATGGATGTTAGTTTTATTTCTT
>CALITN010000077.1 GCA_938041595.1 uncultured Flavobacteriaceae bacterium
CTTCAGAATCCTCAAAACCCGGAGTCGTATATGGCTATAATGAAACAAAAAGTGGATCAGTTTTTAGAAACAGACAAAAAATGATTTCGAAAGAAATAATGCAGGATGCAACTCGTATCTTTGGCAAAAATAAATCATGAACGTACTTATTCTAGGTGGCGGTGGCCGCGAACATACATTTTGTTGGAAGCTCGGTCAGAGCCCTCTCTGTAGGAAAATTTTTGTAGCTCCAGGAAATGCAGGTACACAACAAACAGCCACCAATTTGCCCATTGATCCGATGCATTTTGAGGCAGTCAAACAGGCCATTTTAACACATAGCATAGGAATGGTGGTCGTTGGTCCCGAAGCGCCTTTGGTTGCAGGAATTCATGATTTTATCAAATCAGACAAAGCTCTGGAGGGAGTATTGGTCATTGGCCCAGAGAAATTGGCGGCGACCTTAGAGGGAAGCAAGGAGTTTGCCAAGGAATTTATGCAGCGCCATGAAATCCCTACGGCCAAATATGCCAGCTTTACTTCGGCAACCCTCGATGATGGGAAAGCTTTTTTAGCAGCCATGAATGCGCCGTATGTATTAAAAGCAGACGGCCTTGCGGCTGGGAAAGGAGTTCTCATTATTGACAATTTGGCTGAAGCACAAGCAGAACTGGAAAGCATGTTGGTCAATGAAAAATTTGGAGCCGCTTCGCAAACGGTAGTGATCGAGGAATTTTTAAGAGGCATTGAATTATCGGCCTTTGTGTTGACCGATGGAAAAGCAGCCGTAAACTTTCCCATGGCCAAAGATTATAAAAGAATAGGAGAAGGCGATACGGGACTTAATACAGGAGGAATGGGTGCAGTATCTCCCGTTCCATTTGTCACACCCAAATTTGAAAAGAAAATACAAGACCGAATTATCACCCCAACACTGGAAGGTCTTAAGAAAGATAACATCCCTTTTCAAGGGTTTATTTTTATTGGACTCATCAAGGTCGGTGAAGATCCTTTTGTCATCGAATACAATGTTCGTATGGGGGATCCAGAAACGGAAGTAGTATTACCCAGAATTGAATCGGACTTGATGGAACTGTTGCTGGCTACAGGCAAGCAATCGCTTCAGTCGCAGCACTTAGTCCTGGATCCTCAGGTAGCCACAACGGTTATGGCCGTTTCAGGAGGTTATCCAGAGGCGTATGAGAAGGGGAAAGAAATTAAGGGACTAGAAGAAACCACAGGAAAAAGTTTGTTGTTCCACGCAGGAACTCAACAAGAAGGATCGACGGTGGTGACCAGTGGGGGAAGGGTTCTCAGTAGTACAGGCAAAGGAAGTAGCCTGAAAACCGCCTTAGCGGAATCCTATGCCACCCTAGCAAAACTAGATTTTGAGGGAATCAATTATCGGAAGGATATCGGTTTCGATTTATAAAAAGGAATGAGCGCTAGTATCTTTGTTCTCTTCACCACGTTGGTTGAATAGTTGTAGCTGGCGGATCCAGTAAATTAGAGCCACAAAACCAATCACTACAAAGAGCCAAGAGAAAGCATTGGCCACCCACCAATTGTTCAGTTCGAGTTCACGGAGCATATTGAGGGGAACAAACAGAATTTCTTCAAACAAAAAAGCAATGGCTTCAAAAAAGTTTTTCATCATTTGATTTATATATTGCAAAAGTAAGAATTCGGTAAAATGTTAGCAACGCTTTTTGAAAAAACAACTCTGACAAGCTATTTCTACGCCGGAATTGTTTTAGTCGTGGTTTCTTTTCTCCGTTATATAAACCAACACACTCTTGTTTTAGATGGCAGTGCCATAGGAATACAGCTGCTGGAGACAGTTCTCGTTTTCGTGACTTTGCTGGTCAGCAGCTTGTACTTCCGCACCAGCGGATTTTTGAAATCAGACAACTTTTATGCTTTATTATTCGTTCTTTTTTATGGCTTTCTTCCAGCGGCTTCAGGAACACTCCTAAATTGGATACAATTGGATTTATTATTGTGGGTTGCGATACTGTTTTTACGCACTCAGTGGAAACAAAACCCTCAACGAACACTATTCGATCTCAGTTTGATATTTGGACTGTCCATCATCTTTTCTTTTTCCAATAGCCTTTTTATTATTTTGATCTATATAGGACTATGGAACACAGAGGTAAAAAAAACACAATTTTTTTTGATTCCAATTGTAACACTGGCATTTTTTTATATAATACCCCTAACAATAAAGGAGTTGTGTTTTTTAGAAAAATTTGTGACTCCTAAAGTGACACAAACAGACGAGTTATTTTTTATTAAAAACACTACTTCTGAACAGCTTATTTGGCTGTCTATGGGAGGCTTTAGTCTGTTGGTTTTGATACGTGAATTAGTTCTTAGGGGGCGACTCAACAAACCCCAAAAAAACAGCATCAACTTACAATTGGGATTTCTTTTTTTAGTTTCTGTAGGGTCTGTTTTTTTAGAGGGACTAGCCTCCAAAAGCCTTTTTTTCCTTCCAATAATTGTATTTGCATTCAAAAGAATTTGGGTTCGCAAAACCCAACGAGGACGATTACACTTGCTTAGCGCGATTTTATTTTCGACACTGCTTGTGCAAAGCTTGTTTCCGCAGTAAACGAAAGAGAGTATCTTTAACGAAGAAAGGGTGTTATAAAGGGACGTTGTCGGAAAACCAATATTTTATTTGGAGAGAAATTAACACCGATTTTAAAAAAGGCCGAATTGCAAAAGAAAGTGACCCCATAAAACCGAAATAAGGACAATGCGAATACTGGTGTTATGTTTTTCTGCTTTGGAGGATATTGCTATGACGGTTCCCGTTTTTCGAGCTTTGTTTGAAGCCCACCCAGAATTACAAGTTTCCTTGGTGACATCAACCAAAGCACAGCCTATGTTCAAAGAATTTAAACGTCTACAGGTAGTGCCTATTGTTTTTAATGCAAAGCATTGGGAATGGAAAGCGTTGTTCCAATTGTTCAGAGAGCTAAAAGCTCAAAACAAATATACCGCAGTTGCAGATCTTCAGCGAGGGTTAAGCAGTTTTGCACTGGGTGGATTTTTTCAGCTAAGCGGATATCGAGTGGTGCGAGTGAATAATGGACGCAAGGAACAAAAGGCCCTAACCCGTTCACAAAAGAAAATCTTTAAGCCACTCACCCATACCGTTTTTCGGTATGCGACAGTCTTTCAAAAACTGGGCTTTGAAGTTCCTGTAGCAGACACCTTTTTCCCATCCAAACCCCAATTCCATCCAAAATTCACAAAATGGGAAAACCCCCAGCAAAGGTGGATTGGAATGGCTCCTTTTGCGGTGGAATTGGGAAAACGCTATCCCTTGGATCAAATGCAAAAAGTAATAGCCTATTTGCAGCAAAAGCACAGGATATTCCTCTTTGGTGGAGAAACAGAAGAAAAGAAACAATGTATCGTTTGGGCAAAAGCCTTCCCCAATGTAGTAGTAGTTGAAGAAGAGTTGAATTTTGAAGAATCACTGGACTTAATTCCCTACCTGGATTTGATGATTTCCTTAGACACTGCCTATGGGCATATGGGGGCCAATGCACAGGTTCCTGTTGTTTCAATTTGGGGACAAACACATCCTTATGGTGGATCTGCGCCTTTTGGACAAAGTGACAAGAATGCTCTTGTTCCCGACCGCAAACAGTTCCCAGAGCTACCCGTCTCGGTAGATGGAAACAAAAAGGGGGTTGACATGGGCGCAATTTTCAAGACCATTCCACCCAAAAAAATCCTCGAAAAGATTTTGGAAGTTCTAGACTAAACGTCGTCAAAATCAACGGAGATGTTGGGGGTAGTAGGATGCGCTTGACAACTCAAAATAAGTCCTTCTTCAACCTCTCCGTCAGTCAAAATTTGATTGGAAGCCATGGAGGCTGCTCCCTCTGTAACACGGGCAATACAGCTACTGCACACGCCTCCTTGACAGGAATAGGGGACATCGATTTTGTTTTGCAAAGCCACGTCTAAAATGCTTTGCCCTTCTCCCCCTTGCAGCTCTGTGGTAACCGAATCACAGGTCAATTCAAGGGAATAACTCCCATTAGGGGCAACTGTTTTAGAAGGAGCTGTGGCACTGGCAGTAAAGAGTTCATAAAGAATAGCCTCTTTAGCAACGCCTTTTTCTTGTAAGAAAGCCGAAGTCATTTCAATCATTCCTTCCGGTCCACATAGGAAAAATTGTTCGGCCTGCAATCCCCCAGCTTCTGTAAATAAGTCTAATGTGGGAGCGCCAATCCGTCCAAAGGCATGTCCTTCGACAGGATACTGGCTGTAGGTTCGCAAGACGATAAACCGATCAGAAAAAGCTGAAATCAAGTCATCTATTTGATTTTTAAACATTTCGTCTTCAATGGTCTTATTTGCATAAACTAAATAAAAGGTTGAATAATTATTTGCCCGCAATACTTCTTTGGCAATGGCCAAAATCGGAGTAATCCCACTACCGGCAGCAATGCCTGCATAGGAACGGTTTTCTTCCGGGGTGTTCAGCACAAAGCGCCCTTCGGGCTTGGCGACAGATAAGATGCTTCCGGCGGTTATTTTTTGGTTGGTATAAGTAGAGAAACGCCCATTGGGGACTTGTTTGATCCCGACCTGAAGAATTCCCTCAGATGGAGCCGAGCAAATAGAATAGGATCGTCGAACAAGCTCTCCGTCTATGGTTTCTTCCAAACTTAGATATTGACCGGCTTGATAGCGGAATGTCTCTGATAAATTTTCTGGAACTTCGAAAGTCAGGGCCACGGATTTTGGCGTGAGACGCTCCACGTGACGCACTTTTAAGGGGTGGTGCATAGCTAATTTTTAGCAAAAATAATTATTTATATTTGATTGCAATAAGTAAAAGATGCCTCAAAAAGTTGATTTTAAATCGCTACGCAAAAAAGAATGGAAGCGAAGTCCGCAATGGGAATCGAAACTAATCGTTCGAATCCTGATCATTCTTTTTGCTATTTATATGGCGGTCTGTTTCTTTTTTGTGGGTATAGGAGGGTATTTTATTTTAGAAAAAGAATTTCCAGGGCAATCTCCGTCTCGTATTGCAAACAACTTTTTGTTCTACTATTTAGGGGCTGAGTTGATTCTGCGATATATGATTCAACAATTACCAGTGACTCGGATTCAGTATTTTATGTTGCTTCCTATTCCCAGAAAACAGGTTGTTCAAAATGTATTAACTCGCAGTCTTACAAGTTTTTACAACAGCAGTCTGCTTTTCCTCTTTTTACCCTTTGCTGTTGTAATGGCGGTCAAAGAGCAGAACCACTTGGCGAGTGCTGCTTGGTGGCTGAGCATATCATTATTGATTCTAAGTATTGGAAATACGGTGTATCTTTTGAACAAAAGCAGATGGTTTTATCCCATTGCGGTAGGATATGCCAGCGTAGTCTTGCTGGACAAATTTGAGGTTTTTTCTGTGGCCCAATGGCTGGGTCAAGGGATGAATAGCCTTTTGGGAAATCCATTGTGGATAGGAATTCCCATTCTTGTGTTTGTCCTTAGTTATCGACTGACCAAACAACATCTAATTCGAAATTTTTATTTGGATGCGGCTCTAAAAAAGAAACGAGAAAAAATGCTTGCAGGAGAATTGAAAGCCTTTAATCGCTTGGGTCTCCGCGGAAATTTTTTGAAAAACGATATTCGTCTCCTCCTACGGAATATTCGAGTACGGCAAATTTTATTTGGTTCGGCTGGTTTTCTCTTATATGGTTTGCTTTTTTTTCCACAAGAAATTTATCATGAATCGGCGATGGAAGTTTTTGCCGCCCTTTTTACCACCGGGGGCTTTGTGCTGATGTTCAGCCAAAACATCCCCGCTTGGGACAGTGCATATTTTAAGTTGTTGATGACCCAGCGGATTCCCCTGTATGAATATTTGTATTCCAAATGGCTGCTGCTCGTGGTATCGGTAATCTTGGCCAGCATCTTGGCACTTCCCTATGGGTACTTCGGTTTTCGAGTATACAGCCTTATTTTAGCAGCCAGTATTTTTAATGCTGGCATTGGAAGTTTTATCGGCTTGATTTCAGGGGCACTAAATCACAGCCCGATTTCATTGAATATAAAAGCGAAAGCCTTTGAAAACACTCAAAATTTCAATTTGACCCAGTTTTTATTTGTCATTCCTAAAATTGCCATTCCAGTATTACTTTATTCGTTACCAAACCATTATTTGGGTCACCATTGGGGCGTTGCAACCTTAGCGGGATCAGGACTATTGGGCTTGATTTTTCAGAACCCGCTTCTCCAACTTTGCGTGCGATTTTATCAGCAAAAAAAACATGAGATGCTCCAAGGCTTCTACAAAAATTCGTAATGATGATACACCTAAAAAACCTGAGTAAAAAGTATCAAGGCACAACGGTGTTGGAAATACCACAACTGGAAATCCAAAAAGGAAGTTGTTTTGGCTTGATAGGAAACAACGGTGCTGGTAAGACAACCCTTTTTAGTTTGTTGCTTGATCTGATTCAGCCCAGTTCTGGAAGTGTCACCAACAAGGGCATTCACGTGGCCCAGTCCGAAGCATGGAAAAATCACACCACGGCCTATATCGACGAGTCTTTTTTGATCGGCTATTTGACAGCCGAAGAATATTTTGATTTTGTTGCTTCTTTGCGAGAGCTTTCCAAACAAGAGCTTGCCGAATCGCTCGAAGCCTTTCAGGCATTTTTTAATGACGAGGTGCTGCAGCAAAAAAAATACCTCCGGGATCTCTCTAAAGGGAATCAGAAAAAAGTGGGAATCATCGCCTCTTTGTTGGGTGAACCCGAGCTGGTAATCTTGGACGAGCCCTTTGCCAACTTAGATCCAAGCTCTCAAATACAGCTCAAGCGTATTATCCAAGAACAGGCACAAAAACAGGGGAAAACCTTTCTCATTTCAAGCCACGATCTTAGCCATGTCACTGAAATATGCGATCGAATTGTACTGTTGGAAAAAGGCTGCCCTATTCAAGACATTCAAACCAGTCCATCGACTCTTAAAGAGTTGGAGCGATATTTCGGGAGTTCGTTATACTAAAACGCCGTTTTTCCAGTTTAAATTAATACCAAAAGACTGTTCCTTGAGAATTACGAAATATGGAATATTTTCGGGTTTGTTTTTTCTGCTGTTGAGTTGTTCAACGCAGAAAAACCGTTTTGTGAATCGGCAATACCATCGATTGACCACGGCCTATAATGTTTTATTCAATGGAGAAGAAGCGTTTGCCATTGGGAAATCAATCCTTGATGCCAGTGTGGAAGACAATTTTTTTGAGTTGTTGGAGGTGGAGCCCATTGCATTATCGGGGGAAAATGTCAATGATGCTACGTTGGTTCCTGGGTTTGATCGGGCTGAGGAAAAAGCGGTCAAGGCAATCCAAAAACACTCCATGCGATTTGATGCAGTTCAACGCAATGATCAAATTGATAAGGCCTATTTACTTCTTGGGAAATCAAGATACTACGATCGCCGTTTTTTCCCAGCATTGGAAGCGTTCAATTTTCTTTTGGACAGTTATGGCTCCCAATCAGCCTACCTTGAAGGGATTATTTGGCGTGAAAAAACCAATATCCGACTCCTCAATAATGAAATTGCCATTGGGAACCTTCGTCCACTGGCACGCCAACTTCTGCCCTCCAACAAATTCTATGGCGCGGCAAATGCCACCGTAGCGCAAGCATTTATAAACCTTAAAGAATTGGACTCTGCACAGTACTATATCTCGCAGGCGGCTCTTTTCGAAAAAGACAAAGATCTTCAAGGACGTTATTACTTCATCAATGGGCAACTTTTGGAGAAAATGGGGGAAAAAGAAGCCGCTCAACAGGCATATGAAGCCATTTTGGAGTTAAAGAAAAAAACAGCCCGCAAATATTGGATGCACGCAAAGATCAAACAGCAAATCTTTCAAGCGGAAGCAAATGGAATCAATCCCGAAGAAACGCTATTAGACCTTCTTAAGAAATACGATAACCAAGCTTTTGAACACGTCGTTTATCGTGCCTTGGGGTCTTTTTATTTAGAAAAAAATCAAGATAGTTTGGCGGAGTCCTATTTTACGGCTTCTCAAAAAGCAGCAACCATAGACGAGCCAACACAAAAAGCCAATTATCGCGATTTGGCGGATTTTTATTTTCTCCGCGGAGCCTACGGGAAAACAGGCGCTTATTTAGACAGCCTGATTCCATTATTGAAACAAAAGTCCTTGACGCAAAAACGAACCCAGCGTGAACGAAACAATTTGCAAGGGATCTTAGCGTATGAAAATCAAATCCAAAGGACGGATAGCGTATTGCATCTAATGGGGCTTACCCAAGAAGCCCAGACAGAATTTTTCACGAACTACTTGGAACAAAAAAAGAAAAATGTCGCTGCCATCGTAAAGCAAAATTTAGCGAGCAATCGAAAAAACCGCCTATTTGCTTCTCAGAAAAGCAGCGATTACTACTTCTATCGACCCAATTTGGTAGCACAAGGAAAGCAAAGCTTTTTGGCGAGTTGGGGAACACGCCCAAATGTGGACAATTGGCGTTCTGCCCAGCAGCTGATTCTCCCAGAAAAGACCGATCAAGAAAGTGAAGAAAAAACAACACCAGTAGCCATTCAGTTGGAAGACGTGTCTTTCCTAATGCAGCAATTACCCTCAGAAGAAGACCGTGACAGTTTGGTTCGCTTGAATCATCAAAGTTATTTGCAGGCGGGCTTGTTGTACAAAGAACAATTTGACAACCCCGACTTGGCTGCTGAGCGATTGAAAACGCTAATGACAAAAACACCCAGACCCAATGAGGCTGCTCCAGCCCTTTACCATTTATATCGAATTGAGGAGAGTCAAAACCAAGACGCCGCCGCGCAATATAAAAGTCAGTTGCTGATGTCTTATCCTGAGAGTCCATTTGCCTTGTTATTGACAAATACAGACTTTCAAAATGACACCCAAGAAAGCACCCCTTCTCAGCAGTATCAAACCTTATTGACAGCCTATGAAAAACGAGACTATTCAAAGGCAGAAACATTGGCTAGCACCCTTGCCGTAGTTTTAAGTGCTACAGATTGGGCTCCTAAAATAGATTTGATTCGGGCGCATATTGTCGGACAACAAGAAGGCCAACAACGATGGATAGAAAAACTGGAAGCACTGAAAGAAACACACCCGCAAAGTCCGTCCGCGGTTTATGCCGAGGGAATTCTTTCCCAATTGAAACGGAAACCAAAAGGAAACACCAAAACCTACGCATTGTACAAGTGGGTCTTTCCTTTTTCACAGTCCCAACAAACGCCCCTTGAAGAAACGAAAAAGCTATTAAGTGCTGCGCTGACAGAGGCTCAAGGGTTAAAGGTAAGTCTCGACCCATATACGCCAGACTATCAGTTTTTAGTCGTTCACGGATTTCGTTCCAAGCGCCAACTAAGTAGTTTTCAAGAGGACTTAAAGCGTGTTAAGCCAGAACTGAATTCAAATAATTTTGTAGTTTTGGGCCAGGAGTATCAAGAGATTCAACTCAACAAAACCTGGAGACCCACAGAAAAACAATAACATGAAAAACGGAGAGGCCAACGGCCAATACAGCAAAATAGAATTAACCACTCATATAAAAGGAGATATTCTTTCGGATGCTGATTTCCGCATTGACGGAAAACTCGAAGGATCTCTCAAAACAAAGGGGAAACTCATTGTTGGTAAAGAAGGAAAAATAATCGGTGAAGTGCACTGTTCTAGTGCTGACATCGAAGGGAATTTCTCAGGACAACTAATCGTATCTGAAAGTCTAACACTAAAAGCAACGTCCAATGTGGTGGGCGAGGTGAGTACGAACAAACTCATTGTGGAAACGGGAGCTCTTTTCAATGCGACTTGTAGCATGGGCAAAGAAGTTAAATCACTCAGTAAAAGCGAATCAACTCGTGAAAAAACAGCCTAACCGCTGGCTGGT
Source organism: uncultured Flavobacteriaceae bacterium (assembly GCA_938041595.1). GTDB lineage: Bacteria > Bacteroidota > Bacteroidia > Flavobacteriales > Flavobacteriaceae > UBA11891. The sequence goes on from CALITN010000077.1 coordinate 9,927, forward strand.
TTTCTCCTCCCTTGCTCTGCAAATGGGGCTTTTGTTTTATGGCGCGGTCCATTTGGGAGCCTATCTAGACCACCGTTTTGAATCAGACCAAATCGCCACCCTTGGCTGTTCGATTTTAGCATTAATTGTAAGCATATACCTTATCCATCAGCAAAGCCAAAAACTATAAGATGGCGAAATCGCTAGGGACATTTATTTTTCTTTTTGTCATTGCTGGTCTTTTACAAGCGGCCTTTTACCTTTGGGCGAAAATTCCCCTAGGCGCCACTTACTTGTGGCAATCCTATACCCTACAAGGCCTTTTGGGGGGACTCAGCTTATGGATTTTATTCTGGAGCGCTCAGCGTTTCAAAAACCATGTGGCCTTTGTATTCATGGGCATTAGTTTTCTAAAATTTGCCCTGTATTTCTTCCTTTTTCACCCCATCTTAAAAGCAGATGGAATACTTTCTCTGACCGAAAAAACAGACGTATTGATCCCCTATCTACTCGCTCTTGGCTTAGAGACCTTTTTGGGTGTTCAAAGGCTCAATAAAATATAGAATAAACTGTTTTGGGAATTGCAGCAAAGCGACTACATTTGCATCGCATTTTAGACGAAATGAAAAACGCCCAATTAGGATTGTATTCCAGAGCCATAGCAGTTGCTTTATCACTGCTTTTTACGACTCCTTCACTCTTCGCAAACAACAGCAAAGAAACGGATAGTTCCACAACGGATGGGATTTCTAAAAAAGAAGAAATTAAAGCCTACATTCGGCACCACTTGGAAGACGCCTATGATTTTTCATTGTTTTCCTACACCTCAGAAGATGGAACACACCACTATATAGGGGCTCCGCTTCCAATCATTCTATGGGATGAAGGGCTTCAAATATTCTCTTCCTCTAAGTTTCATCATGGAGAAACAGTAGCAAAAGTTGACGGCAAATACTATGCACTTTATCACAATAAGATCTATCGAACAGATGCTGAGGGAACGATTGTTTACGACGCAGACCATCATCCAACCAACGTAAAGCCGTTGGATTTTTCCATTACCAAGGGGGTAATGAGTATGTTGATTATCTGTTTACTAATGTTTTTCCTATTCCGTTCTTTGGCAAAATCCTATGCAGAAAACGGAGGTTTGCCTGCGGGGGTAGGCCGCTTTTTTGAGCCGATTGTGTTGTATGTTCGGGACGACATTGCTCGACCCAACATCGGAGAGAAGCACTATCAAAAATACATGAGCTTTTTGCTTACGGTGTTTTTCTTTATTTGGTTCCTCAATATGTTTGGTTTGACACCACTAGGAATTAATGTCACTGGAAATATTGCAGTCACTTCAGGCTTGGCCTTGCTGACCTTTTTGATTACAAACCTTACAGGCACCAAAGATTATTGGTTACACATCTTTGATCCACTGGGAAGTTCAATGCCCTGGATTGCAAAGATTTTTTTATATATCATCTTAATTCCCATAGAAGTCTTGGGAATCTTCATCAAGCCTTTTTCATTGCTGATTCGTTTGTACGCCAATATGCAGGCGGGACACATTGTATTGATGAGCCTAATTGGCTTGATGTTTATTTTTAAAAGTTGGATCGGAAGTTCATTGTCCTTCGGACTGGCCTTCGCGATTTCGTTAATAGAAGTATTGGTTGCTCTGTTGCAGGCCTACATTTTCACCATGCTTTCTGCGTTGTATTTTGGATTTGCCTCAGAAGAACACGAGCATTAGATGCATGAAGAAAAGATTGTTTTGTATAAATCGAATGTTTAATTAATAAGTAATTCACTATGGAAATTCCAGTAATGGTAGGCGCAGGCCTCGTTGTGATCGGAGTAGGAATGGGGATTGGTCGTATCGGTGGCTCAGCCATGGAAGCGATTGCCCGTCAGCCCGAAGCATACGGAAAGATTCAAACGGCAATGTTGATCGCTGCTGCTTTGATCGAAGGAATTGGCTTTGCTGCATTGTTTGCGGTAGGCTAAATCAACCTAAAGAGGAGCTGTAACGGTTGGTTGCAGCCCCCTCTTTTTTACGGAACCCATAAAGAAAAACATCGTATGGAAAAATTACTCGAAGAATTCTCATTAGGTCTATTTGTATGGCAATCGCTCCTATTTATAGGACTGTTGCTTTTGTTGCGCAAATTTGCTTGGACCCCCATTTTGGATTCCATCAACGAGCGTGAGTCTTCTATTAAAGACGCGTTGTCTTCTGCGGAAAAAGCCAAAGAAGAAATGCAAGCTGTTCAAGCTGACAACAAACGGATTTTGCAAGAAGCAAGAGCCGAAAAAGAGGCTCTTTTGGCTGAGGCCAAAAAGACGGCTTCTGAAATGATCAATCAAGCGAAAGAAGGCGCCCAGAGCGAAGCCGATAAAATCATGCAACAAGCACAAGAAGCGATTCAAGCCGAGAAAGAAGCGGCTTTGAAAGATCTCAAAACGCAAGTCGCAGATTTGTCTTTGGACATTGCTCAAAAGGTGCTGCAAGATGAACTCGCTGACGAAAAGAAACAAACCGCTTTGGTGGCCAAATTATTAAAGGAGTCCAAACTCTAGACTATGATTCAAAACCGTGCTGCAATACGTTATGCGAAAGCTATTCTCGCATTTGCCCTTGAGCAAAAAGCCGAACAAGACGTCCAAAAAGACTTTCAACAGTTGTTGGAAACGGTAAACGGGTCATCGGAATTAGCAGACTTTATTGAAAGTCCTGTATTGGATACGGCTGCCAAAAAAACCACCATAGAAAAACTTTTCCCCAATCAGTCCAAGGCAACACAGCAAGCGATGGTTTTGCTGGCCGAAAACCAACGGATTGACTTGTTGACTCAGGTGGCCCAAGAATACCAGGACCGCTATGATGCCCTTCAAGGGATCCAAAAAGCAGTGGTTACAACCGCCGTGGCACTAGAGGCTTCTCTTGAAAAAGAAGTCCTAGCGATCGCCCAAAAAATGACAGACCAAAAGGTGGTTTTAGAGAACCGGATAGACCCCGCTATTTTAGGGGGCTTTATCTTGCAACTGGGAGACCAGCAATACAACGCGAGTGTTGCCCAACAACTGCAAACCCTCAAACAAGAATTGACAGAAAACTAACGTTATAAAGCGCTAAACAAATAGTATTATGGCAGCAATCAAACCCGCTGAAGTATCAGCCATCTTAAAAGAACAGCTTGCAGGAACAAACACAGCAGCGTCTTTAAGTGAAGTAGGAACCGTACTCGAAGTAGGAGACGGAATCGCCCGTGTGTATGGATTGACCAATGCCCAATATGGGGAATTGGTAACTTTTG
>CALITN010000078.1 GCA_938041595.1 uncultured Flavobacteriaceae bacterium
ATGAAAACAGTTTCGTAATGGTTCATAATTTGTTTTTAAGAGGGGCAAAATTAAGGTTTAACTAGGTGCAAACCAAAAAGATTCTTTTCTTTTTGCTGTATTTTTATGTAAATTTGAGTTGTTACTATATTATTGCCTCTTATCCAATGCATCTCAATGGAATCCTTGTTGTCGCTAATGCAGTAGAACGCCTTAAAATTGGCCAACTTTTTGCCAAAATCGAAAATACCACACTGCTGGGTGAATTTGATACTGCCGTAGGTGCCTCTGAATTTCTTACATACAATAGCGTTGATTTTATTGTTTTAAAAACAGATTTACCTATCTATGATGGTTTTGACTTTATTGAGAATCTCAAAAACAATGTAGCGATTATTCTTATCAGCAAAGAACCGACCGATGCCCTTAAAGCTTTTGAACTGGGATTAATTGACTGCCTTCCTCCTACCTTTAAACGAGATCGTTTGGAGTTAGGGCTTGATCGTATTCGAGAAAAGCAAACGATTGAACCACAGCCAACGGAAACTCATGATTCTGCTTTGGTAGTTCGCTGCAACCTGAAAAATGAGAAAATTTACCTCAAAAAGGTTTTGTGGATCGAAGCCATGGGCGATTATATCCGTATTCAAACCGCTACTCGAAAATACGTGATTCTATCCACTATGAAACAATTCATGAGTCGATTGCCAGAACATCAGTTTTTTCGAACTCACAAGTCCTTTATCGTCAATTTGGAGAAAATAGAACGCTATACTCCCAATGAAGTAGAAATCGCGGGAGAGCTTCTTCCTCTAAGTCGTAGCCGGAAAAACGAATTCCAAACCCGTTTTTCAATCAATTAGTAGGGATCTACATCTATATTGACTCGTGTTGCGCGATACACTCCAATGGCTTCAAAACTTTTTTGGGTTTTTAGAAGTAGTTCTTTGATGTTTTTTCGATCCCTTGGTGTGGGTATTTTGATCAGTATTTGCTGCAAATATTGATTTTGAATTCGACTGACCAGTGGAGCGACAGGACCTAAAACTGGAGCAGCATAAGACTGTCGAATCACATTGGCAAACCATTCGGCAGCTTTTTCCACAAGCTCGTGGTTGCGATGCTTAAAGGTAATGCGTACCAAGCGACCATAAGGGGGGTACTGTAAGCTTTTTCGTTCTTTCATCTCACGAGTACAAAACGCAGCAAGGGTTTGGTTTTGTATATGCTTTAAGACTGTTTGCTCTGGATTGTAGGTTTGGATTAAAACACGGCCTTTAACAGCGCTCCTCCCGGCTCTTCCAGCAACTTGACTCAGCATCTGCACACTGCGTTCATGGGCTCGAAAGTCGGGGTAATTAATCAACTGATCGGCATTGATCACACCCACCAACTGCACTTTCTGAAAGTCAAGTCCCTTGACCACCATTTGAGTACCCACTAAAATCTGTATGGATCCACTAGAAAAAGCATTTAATATCTTGTCAAAATCATGCTTTCCTCGTGTGCTATCCCAATCCATACGGCCGATAGACACCTTTGGAAAAAGTTCTTCTAATACACTTTCAATTTGTTGCGTTCCAGTTCCTTTATCTGTCAAATGAGGTGTGCTACAGACATGACATTCCTGAGGCTTTGGAATGTGATAGCCGCAATAGTGACATTGTAAACGATGATTGTATTGATGATAGGTCAACGATACATCACACTGCGTACACTGGGGGATATGTCCACAACTTAGACATTCTAAAATGGGTGAATAGCCCCTACGATTGTGAAATAAAATGATTTGCTGTTGGTTTGCCAAAGTCGCTTGTATGGCTTCGATTAGGGATTGAGAAAACATTTCCTTCATCTGCTTTTTGCGATACGCTTCCTTGAGATCCACCAATTCAATATCGGGGAGTTGCGCCTCACCATAGCGTTCGGTTAGGGATACATAACCGTATTTGCCTTGTTCTACCTGAAAGCGCGTTTCCAAACTTGGGGTTGCTGAGCCTAATAAAACACGAGCCTTAAAAGACTGTGCCATTACGATGGCAACGTCCCGTGCTTGATAGCGTGGAGCCGGATCGAATTGTTTATAGGAGTTTTCATGTTCTTCATCTACCACAATCAGTCCAAGCTTTTGAAACGGCAAAAAGAGAGCGGAACGTGCGCCAATAATCAATTGCGCCTTGCGATCCCCTTTTAACACATGCTGCCATACTTCAGCCCTTTCTTGAGGATTGAATTTGGAATGATACACAGCCAAACGATCTGGGAATTGTGCCTTGAGACGTGTAACGATCTGTGTGGTTAGGGAAATTTCTGGCAGCAAATACAAAACCTGTTGCCCCGTCTCCATACAGGCGGCTATTTGCTGGCTATAAATGGCAGTTTTTCCAGAACCTGTAATACCTTCTAACAATACCACTGGTTTCTCCTCAAATTTCATTGAAAGGACATCCATAGCCTTTTGCTGGGCAGGAGTCAAACAGATTTCAGTAGCCCCGTCTACTGACGCTGTTACCAAACGATCTACTTGAATTTCCCGTGTTTCTAGAATTTCTTTTTTAACCAGTTGATGAACAACACTCGCAGCAGCCTCCCATCGTTTTCGCAAAGGCAGCTCCGGAACCCATGCACCGTCTTGACTTTCTGAAAGATACCCCAACAAAAGTGCCTCTTGTTTAGGTGCATTTTTAACCTTTTCAAAAACCATTTCTAAAGCCCCTTCCTTCAATAGAGTCGGAAGCAATCGAAGTTGTTTCTCTTTTTTGGGTTTATAAGCATCCTTGAGCAATTGCTGCTGAAAAATATACTGGCCGGCCAACAACCCCCCTATACATTTGGCTACTGTTTTTTTCCCTGTAATCGCGATCACATCGTTAAAAGTCAAGGGGGTCTTTTCAAGAGCTTCTAAGAGAAGGTGCTCCTCATCCGACAGAGAAGCCCAATCAATAATTGCAGATTCATTGCGTTCTAAAATCGTTTCACTTTCCAACAAATACAGTGAGGGAAGTGCTGCTTTCATAATAGGCCCAAGAGGGCAGAGATAATACGATGACATCCATTTCCACAACTCTAATTGTTGAGGGGTGACACTTGCTTTTTTGTCCAGCACCATCTCCATAGACTTGACTTCATAGGTGGCCGGAGCTTGGGGATGGACTTCAAGAACAATCCCAGTATAAAATTTTGATTTCCCGAAAGGAACCACAACACGTTTTCCAACTTGAACCTCCGAGGTAAATTCTCTAGGAATACTGTAGGTAAAAGATTTGGGTAAAGGCAGGGGTAAGATTACATCGGCATATAACTCCATAATGAAATCTATTGACCTGTATTGGGAGAATATTTAAGTCGCGTAAGAGTGGCGTTGAGTTCAAAACCAAGCAACAAAATGTTTGCATTGAGCCAAATATAAAGGAGGAAGATTAATAGAGCTCCGATAGAACCATACAATTGATTATAATTGGCAAAATTATCAATATAAATTCCGAAAATATAGGTGGTTGCAATGAACAAAAGCGTGGTCATCAACGCTCCTGGAGAAAAAAACCGAGCCACTCTTCCCTCTATAGTTCCAAAATAATAGAGCAAAGCCACCGAGATGTAAGCCATGAGAACAAAGAAAAAAAGTTGAGCCATACGGATCCAGTTGATCGTATCTTGAATTAAAGCCGGAAGGTTCCGAAGCACGTAAATTTCTACTAAAATAAAAATCGCCACAGTGATCAGTAGTGTAAGTGCTAAAAGAACTGCTACGCCCATAGCATAGAGATATTGCTGGAAAATACTTCGGGACTTATCAACATGATAGGAATCTTCAAAATTCGTAAAGATCGAACTCACACCATTGGCTGTAAGAAAAACAGAGAGCAAGAAAACAGATGAAAGCAATCCCCCACGGGGTTTGCTTTTGATGTCTTGAAAAATGTCAGTAAAAAATGATTGAATTTCCAATGGAAGAAGTAATTCGATAAATTCTAATAGAATCACATCGAAATTATCAATCGGGATAAAGGGAATCAGATTTAATACAAATAGTAAAAAAGGAAATAAGGCCATAAAGAAGCTAAAGGCAATACTACCGGCTCGGGAGGTCAGCGTGCCTTCCACCACTCCAATCACATACATTTCGATCAAATCGTACAGCGAAAACCCCTTAAAACCAGGTAACTTAATTGCATCCAACAGATGGATGATTTTCTTTAGAATGGGTATGCTGCGAACCGTTTTGGACACCTTGATTGGGTATGGTTCATCAAATATAAGACAATTCGAAATGCAGGGGAATATCCCCATGGATTATTACTTTTGTAGCATGCACATTCACCTTTGTTGTATCGGAAAAACGGACAATGCCTCACTTCGAGACCTGATTGACACCTATTCAAAACGTTTGCCGCACTATACTAAGTTCAGTTGGGATATTTTACCCGATCTAAAAAACCGGAAAAGTCTTAGCGTTGCTCAACAAAAGGAAAAAGAAGGTCAGTGTTTTCTCAACCACATTCCCCCCAAAGAAACGGTTGTTTTGCTTGATGAAAAAGGAAAAACAATGGGGTCCGTAGCTTTTGCTACATACCTTCAAAAGAAACAAGTTTCCGGGGTTAAAAAAGTATGGTTTTTGATTGGTGGTCCCTACGGCTTCTCTAGTGATATGTATGATCGAGCAACCCAAAAAATAGCCTTTTCCGCCATGACCTTTTCCCATCAAATGATTCGCTTATTATTGGTAGAACAATTATACCGCGCCTTTACTATTCTAAACAACGAACCCTACCACCACCGCTGATGTCTTATCCCTTGTTATTCGCCACCCACAATGCCCACAAAGTGGAAGAAATCAAAAAATTTGCACCTTCTGAGTTTCATATTAGTAGCTTGGCCGACAAAGGCTGGACAACCCCTATTGAAGAAACGGGGCAAACCCTTGAAGCCAATGCATGGATCAAAACCCACACTCTTGTGGATGCATGGAAAGGGAATTGCTTTGCTGATGATAGTGGATTGGAGATCGTAGCTTTGGATGGCCAACCAGGGGTTTTTTCGGCGCGCTTCGCTGGAGAACCAGTCGATGCCAATAGAAATATGGACAAAGTACTCCGCCTGATGGCAAAT
>CALITN010000079.1 GCA_938041595.1 uncultured Flavobacteriaceae bacterium
GGAAGCCCTTATTTTGGTAATTGTGCTGGATTGAAATAATAAATTTCTCTGATAATCAAACCGTCCTTATTCACCACAATCTGAGAATGCTGCGTGTGCTTTTTGATTTTTCCAGATTTTTTGTTTTTCACAGTAAGATCCCACCACGAAATAATCGTCTTGGTATCTGTTCCTTCGTACTCAAATAAATCAGGATATCCACTTTCTGCAACTTTCAGTACTTCATAGTCATTAAGGAATTTCTTAAAATTTTCAACCTCTTCATCTGGGGAAATGAATGAATCTACTTCGGTGTTCATGGCATCAGAGATTCGAGCATAGTCTGCGTATAGCGCTCGCATTCCTTCTAAATCACCCATATAAATATAGGCGTAAAGCAATCGTGCTTTAGCAATCATAGGATGGTCTTTGAAGATCGTACCATTTCTGCGTGTTCCATAGGCGTCATAGGCTTTTTGCCATTTGAGCTGACTGTCTGAAACGGCAATCCATTGTATTTTCTTTCCATCCTTGCTCAAAAGAAAACTCTCATCACGAGGGATTTCTAAAATCATGCCTGTTTTTTGATCAATTCCACGGAGCACTTTGTATGTGTAGATAAAAGCCCCATTAGCTCCTTTAAACTCCATAGCGTCAGTATAGGCGCGGCCACGATCTGTAATGGATAAATTGAGCATGTTTTTGCTAAAATATTTGGAACGACCGACCAACTGATCAATTTTTTTGGGCTTCGGTTGCTGCTCGTTTTGTTGCCACCACTTAAAGTCGTCTGTTACCAGTGAGCGAAGCGTTTCTTCGTCTCCTTCTACAAAAGCTTTGTGAAATTGATCAACAACTGTAATTCCTGGATGTTGGTCATAGATTTTTCCACTCTGCTTTTTTTTCTGAGCGAGTGCTAGCATGGGAATTGCCAATAAAAAGGCAAAAAGAGTATTTCTCATTTTTGAATGGTTTATGATTGGATTAAAGATAAAAATAAATTCATTACCTACTTTGAACCTAGCGGGGGTTCAAAAGGGATTCCTGTCTTTTTATTCCATAGAAATAGCCGCTTTTTTTGATCCAAAGGCGGATTTGAAGCTGTTGCACTACGATCCCTCAGAAGCTGCCAATCGTTCCAAGACAATAGGCTTTACCTGTTGCGCAATCAATTCAAAAGAGTGCATAAGCTGGTCGTGTGTGAGCCCCGCATTGTCCATTTGAAAGCTAAAACGAGACAAGCCCCCTAGTGCCTGACTATGACGCACAATCTTATCGGCCACTTCCTCCGGGTCAGCCACGAGAAAAGCCCCCAAGCGGCTATTTTGCATATCAAATCGGCTACGGGTTACAGGCGGCCAACCGCGTTCTTTTCCAATTCGACTGAACGCTTCTTGATAGCCTGGAAAGTAATCCGCTACAGCAGCTTCTTTGGTGGTGGCTACATAGCCCAAAGAGTGGATTCCCACCTGAAGTTCTTCGGGAGTAAATCCCGCCTCGGCTCCTGCCTTTCGATACAAATCTACCAAAGGAGCAAAACGATGCGTTTCGCCTCCAATAATTGCCACCATTAAAGGCAATCCCAGTTGTCCAGCTCGAATAAAAGAGGCAGGAGTGCCTCCAACACCCACCCAAATTGGGAGTTTTTCCTGATAAGGACGGGGGGTAATTTTCTGAGCGTGCAAGGAAGGACGAAACCGACCCTCCCAACTTAAAATTTCTTTCTCTCGAATTTGAAGGAGTAAATCCAGTTTTTCAGCAAACAAAGCGTCATAATCGGAAAACGCATAGCCAAATAAAGGAAAGGATTCTGAAAAAGACCCTCGGCCAACCACCAGTCCAGCACGTCCCTCACTGATCAAATCAAGAGTAGCATAGTTTTGAAAAACGCGTACGGGATCGGCCGCGCTTAACACCGTAACAGCACTGGTAAGCTTAATTTGTTGGGTTTGCGCCGCCGCCGCAGACAAAAGTGCATGTGGTGCTGAATCCAAAAACTCATCACGGTGGTGCTCCCCAATTCCAAAAACATCCAATCCCACTCGATCCGCATGAACTATCCGCTCCAATAATTCATGAATGGCTCGGGATCGGTCCTTGGCTGTAGGCAAACCGTAACGAATATCAATGCCAGCAAAACTATCAATTCCTATTTCCATCCTTTTTCCTAATAAATGTAGTCTGGTAAGGTACTTACTTAATCTGTGGAAAAAAACTCAAATCCCGTTGACTACTTTCAAAAACAGCAGTCCCAACGAATCAACTATTTACTGTAATTTTAGAACCTATATATAACTATATACTATGCGGACTTTAAGCTGTTTTGGAATGCTTTTGCTCTTAATAAGCAATTGGGGGTGTACCAAAAAACTAGAAGGGGACGTCTCCAATTTACAAGCGCAACTTGAGGCGATCAACTTGGAATTGGCTTCTATGAAAACTTCAAGAGCCGATTTGGATTTGATCATTACACAACTGCAACGCAGCAATGCCAATTTCGAAGCCCTATATAACAGCGAATTTATTGGTTGTTGGTACACTGTTAATTCAGCTCTTAGAGGGGTGAGTACCGAAATACAAATATTTCCAGGAGGGGTCGGTTCTTTGGATTTTGGCGGGGGGGTGTACCAAGTGTTTTCGTGGAGTCAAGTCGATGGAGTAACAGCCCTGCACTTTGGTGATGTCCTTTATTGTAGCTGTTTTGGTGTCGATTATAATTTTGTCATGGACAGTGCACAAATACTCTATGGTGAAATGTTTGATCAAGATCACTATCCTGTCATTCAACGCAAGGCCGATGACTCCGAATATTTTGAACTGACCGACTGGAGCGATTATGATGTTGTTTTCGATCGGTGTATTATCAACTAAACTCAAATCAATGAATAAATTTGCCTTTATCCTTAGTGTTTTTGCTTTAATCAACTGCTCCAAAGAGGAGTCAGAGAATGCTACTGAATACAGCCTTGTTGCCGAGGACAAAGCAGCGGCTTTAGAAATCCATAACAAGGCTCGATTGGATGTGGGTGTGAGTGCATTACAATGGTCCGATGACCTCGCGGCTGATGCCGCGCTGTGGGCCAAAAATATGGCTCGTAAAAATCGCATGTATCATTCAGAAAATGACCAACGAAATGGACAGGGTGAAAACCTGTACATGACCACGGCAACCGACACAGAACGCTCTGGGCGTGCTGCCGCTCAGGCTTGGTATGAAGAAATTAAAGACTACACCTATTCTCCTATTGGATCCGGACAAAATAATTTTGGCGCTATAGGCCACTACACCCAGATGATTTGGAAAACCTCTACCCATGTAGGGATGGCGTTGGCTGTGTCAGAATCGGGAGCCACATATGTGGTAGCGCGATACAGCCCTCCAGGAAACTTCGTGGGACAAACACCTTATTAAAAAAAAGCCCTTCCAAAAGAAGGGCTTTTTTAGTTTATAAAAACTTGACATTTCCAGAGCCAACGTCGTAAATAGCTCCGACAATATCTATGCTACCCGCCTCATACAAAGCGCTTAGAACCGGGCTGTCTCTTTTGATATCTGCAATGGTGTCATGTACATTCTTTTCCGTCACCAAATCCACAAAGGCCTTGTTTTGGGAAGAACGATCCCCTTGATAGGTTACGCTGTCTAGTACACTGTCAAAGTTTTTGAGCAAGTGGGTTAGATTGCCCAGCTCCACATGGTCGCAGGCTCCTTTGATTGCTCCGCAAGCGGTGTGGCCTAGCACTACAATCAATTTGGAACCGGCTACTTGGCAGGCGAACTCCATGCTTCCTAAAATGTCTTTGTTTACAAAGTTTCCAGCAATTCTCACATTGAAAATATCTCCAATTCCTTGGTCAAAAACCAATTCGGAAGGGACACGAGAATCAATACAACCCAATACACATGCGAAGGGGTATTGTCCTCCTTGGGTATCCCCTACCTGACCCAATAAATCGCGGTCCATGGCTTGGTTTTTTAAAAAGCGAGCATTTCCGTCTTTAAGGAGTGTCAATGCCTCGCTGGGGCTTATGTTTTCTTGTTCTGTTTTTGTAAATGCTTTCATATTCTTTTTGATTAAGGCCCAATGAATGAGCTCGTTTTTACGTTTAACTTATGCAATTTCACGCATAGGATTAAAGATTTCAATAAAACTAGGAGGGTTTTCTACCGTTCCTTTTTCAGATATCAGTGTGATATTGATATCATCAAGCCTGGCCTTTTCGATAAAGTCTTCCAGTATTTCTATAATATCATTGTCCAAGTATCGCGTTCGGCGAACATCAATTTCCAAAGCCGTGCCATCGGGTATGGAATTGAGTTGATTCAGGATTGCGCCTTTATTAATAAAGGTCACTTCTTCGGCAAGTCTCATCTTTATAAGGGCAATGGCATCTCCCGATTTTTCCATGTGCAAGAAATGTGAGTTTTGATAACTTTTGATCAAAATAATCATAATTCCGACCGTAAGTCCAAGACCGATTCCAACCAATAGATCGGTAAATACAATCCCAATAATGGTAATAAAATAGGGGACATACTGTTTCCATCCCAGTGCAATCATTTTTCTAAAAGTCGATGGATTGGCTAGTTTATACCCAACAATAAAAAGTATGGCCGCCAAAACGGACAATGGAATTTTGTTGAGTAACTGTGGAATTGAAACTACCGAAACCAGCAAAAAGACCCCATGAATGATCGCTGACAATTTGGATCGTCCGCCTGATTGAATGTTGGCAGAACTCCGTACTATCACCTGAGTAATAGGTAAACCCCCAATGAGTCCAGAAAAAATATTCCCCACTCCTTGGGCAAGTAGCTCTCTGTTGGTCGGGGTTACCCGCTTATAAGGATCCAACTTATCCGTTGCTTCCACACACAGCAGAGTTTCCAAACTTGCCACCAAGGCAATTGTAAAAGCAGTTATCCAAATTTGAGCGTCCCCAATCACGGAGAAATTTGGAAAGGTAAATTGTCCGAGGAAAGAACTCATATCTTTTGGTATGGGCACCTTCACAAGGTTGCTTTCTGCTATAGCCCAATACGCATTAGAGGCCGTTAGTTCGTAGAATACGATCCCAAGAACAACCGCTACCAAGGGACCCTGAACAAGTTCAAAAATTCTTGCTTTTGCAGTCAATACATTGCTCCACAACAAGAGAATACCCATGGCAATTACCGCGATAAGCGTCGCCCCAGGACTAATGTATTCAAGAGCATTTGTGATTCCCGTAAACTTGTTGGATCCGTCGGATTGAAGAAAAGAAAAATCCCCTTCAGGGGCAACGTAACCAAAAAAGATTGGAATTTGTTTCAAGATGATAATCAACCCAATACCGGAAAGCATCCCTTTGATTACAGAGGAGGGAAAATAATACCCGATGATTCCAGCTTTGAGCAGCCCAAAAGCAAGTTGTATAAAGCCTCCTAATACGACCGCCAAAAGGAAATTTTCAAAGCCCCCTAGCGTGCCAATAGCAGTTAATACAATAGCCGCTAATCCGGCTGCAGGACCACTCACTCCAATATGAGAGCCGCTCAAAGCACCTACGATAATACCCCCTACAATTCCAGCAATAAGTCCAGAAAAAAGTGGCGCACCACTGGCTAAAGCAATCCCAAGACATAGTGGTAAGGCAACAAAGAAAACGACAATACTAGCCGGTAAATCTGATTTTAAATTTTGAAAAAATGATGTTTTCATTATAAATAATTCGAACCGCTCCTAAGAGCAGTGTGATGATAAAAATATAGTGTTGAAATTACCTTGTAATCACAAGGTGGACGCAAAACCTAGCCGCGCTCTGGAGGAGGAAGGTGGATTTTGCGATGAATACTCCCAAAGGATTCAAATGCACTTAACGGTTCATAAATTGTTTCATCATTGTTAAGTTCATAACTGAATGATAGAACTATTTTATCCACGTCTTCTAATTCTTTTTCATTGTCCTCCGATTCCGATTCGGTCTCCCAATCAACCGTTAAAGCCAATTCCGAAAGGGATGCATCACAAAATATAAATTCAGCACTAGTAGCAACGAACATTAGCCCTAATGTGGACAAAAATAATATGGATATCAACCGCGCTTTCATGGACAACAAAAGGGAAGTAAGTGTATAGAAAACCCAATCCCCTGACAATTTTTTTTACAAATATAGAAAAAGAGAACAATTGTCCTATTTTACTGCATTTACCTACCGAAAGAAAAGTATCAAAAGGGCTTATAAATAAGCCCTTTTAGGCATTACGGTTGCGTAAGCACTCCTATTCCCTGTTCATAACACGCTTGATTGAAAGCAGGAATCAGGTCTGATTGAATAGCTTGAGCTTCTTTGTTTAGCACCGCCCATTCGTCATTGAGCTCCTTCATTCGTGACCGAGCTCCCGCTGTTATTTTTGGAATATCACTATCCACTTGATTGATTAAGGTGATATAATGCGCTGTAAATCCATTGACATAATTTTCTACATCGTCATAGGCTTTGGACAAACGTTGTACCATTTTGGCATCCCAATCCGACATTGCTTTCAATAAGTCTTTCCCTTGCTGGTGGAGCTTTTTGAGTCCGTCCTGATCAAGTTTTATTAAGAGCTGCTTTAAACGTTGTTGAGTAGAATACATCTTGTTGGTGAGCCTGGTCATTTCGGTATAAGCGGCTTCTCCTGCACTCATAAATTCCTCATAGGCTTGATAGTCTGCTTTTGAAACTGAAATTTCTGGGTTTGGAATTATCTCGGCTTTTGTTTCCAAAACGACTGCTCCTTGCTTCAAACGAATCGTATAAGTACCGGGAATGGCTTTGTGACCACTATAACTCCCTTCGATATAGACCTCTGGCGCGCCAGGTAGCGAACGATGCCTGAGGTTCCAAACAAAACGATTGAGTCCTTTTTCATTCATTAAGGTCTTGGAGGGTGAAGGAGCTCCTTCATAACTTTTGTAGTCTGAATCTTTTTCGGAGTGAAACTCATTAACCAAATGACCTTCAGCATCTAATATTTGTAGGTGTATCGGCTGTTCTTTTGAAGCTTCATTCAATTCATAATACAACACCATTCCGGTGGCTGGATTGACCCCCTCAAAAGAGTCTTGACCACTAGGTGAATTACTATTCATACTGCTATACCAATGCGCCCAAAAAGCAGGATTGGGTGTATACAGTTTCGTATTCTCAGCCGCCTGTCCTTCAGTTTGTCGCAAAAACTCCAAATCATCTAAAATCCAAAAGGAACGCCCTTGCGTCGCCACTACCAAATCGTTATGAGCTACTTTAAGATCCGTTATTGGTGTTTTGGGAAGGTTGAGTTGTAAGGATTTCCAGTGCAAGCCTCCATCCCAAGAAGCGTAGACGCCTGCTACTGTTCCCGCAAACAATAGATCTTTTCGAGCCGTATCTTCCCGCACCACCTTAGTGTAGGCATCTTTTGGAAGAGTTTTGGAAATCAACGTCCAGCTTTGACCGTAATTGGTACTTTTATACAGCGCGGGAGTAAAATCATTAAACTTATAGCGAGTGGTCGCAATATACACTGTTGCGGGATCGTGAGGAGATACTTCTATGCTATTGATCAACGTTTCCTCCAGTCCTTTTGGCGTAACGTTTTCCCAGCTAATGCCATTGTCTTTGGTTCGATAGACCAAACCATCATCACTTCCAGTGTAGAAAACTCCAGCCTCATGGGGAGATTCTACCATATAACTGATCGTTCCATAATTTTCAGCCCCAACGGCTTCATTGGTGTAGGGCCCACCCCCATTCCCTTGTTTCTTGTCTTCATTTCTCGTTAAGTCTGGTGAAATCACTTCCCAGCTCAACCCCTCGTCTCGAGTACGCAAAACATATTGGGCGCAATGGAAATAGGTGTTTTCTTCGTGTTGGGATCTTATTATGGGAGCATTCCAATTATAGAGGTATTTCATGTCGCGTGCAGCCAACCCCAAGTATAAATTGGGCTCTATCATGATCTCCGTACTTTGTTGGGTTGCCACATCTAAAATGTCAATGGTCCCCAAATAACTTCCTCCTATTACCTTGGTTGGGCGGTCTGGATCAAAAGCCAAAAAAGCACTTTCTCCTCCAGCAGAGGAAGACCAATGCTGTACTCCAATTCCGCCACTTCCTATGCCTATGCTGGAAATTTTCACAGAAGAGTTATCCTGTTGCCCTCCATAAATATTATAGGGATATAAATTATCCGTGTTGATCCGGTAAAACTGTGCCGTGGGTAGGTGATCGATGCGAGACCAATGAGCCCCTGCATCAAAAGTAATTTCGGATCCTCCGTCGCTAGTCAAAATCATATTGGATGCGTTTTGAGGATTGATCCACAGATCGTGATAATCTCCATGAGCACTTGGTATTCGTTCCCAACTTTGCCCGCCATCTATAGATTTATAGGTAGATGCACTCATCACATACACAACATCTTCATTGTTGGGATCTAGGGCAATTTCGATATAATACCACGCCCGTTGAATTAGGCGATGATCCCCACTAACACGGGACCAACTGCTCCCAGCGTCTTTGGAGACGAACAAGCCCCCTTTTTCTTGTTGTGAATCACTTTCAATTAGCGCAAAAACAGTTTGTGAATTCGCTGGGGAGACCGCGATGGCCATTTTTCCTTTTTCTTTTGGAAGTCCTTCATGTATTGTTTTCCATGTTTCTCCTCCATCCGTTGATTTGTAGAGGCCACTTC
Source organism: uncultured Flavobacteriaceae bacterium (assembly GCA_938041595.1). Lineage (GTDB taxonomy): Bacteria > Bacteroidota > Bacteroidia > Flavobacteriales > Flavobacteriaceae > UBA11891. The sequence continues at coordinate 8,679 of CALITN010000079.1, forward strand.
CCGAACCTCCAGAAACCACCTGCCAAGGCTTTCGAATGTGTTCCCATAAGGCCGCATAAAGAACATTGGGATTGTTGCTGTCGATTGATAACTCGCTGGCTCCAGTAAGAGTATTAACGTAAAGGGTTTTTTTCCAACTCTTCCCACCGTTAACAGATTTATAAATTCCTCTTTCTCGCGTAGGCCCATGCAGGGCTCCTTGTGCTGCCACCCACAGTATCTCAGAATTGGTAGGGTGTACAACAATACGGGAAATATGCTGTGTTTTTTCCAAGCCAACAGACGTCCAGGTCTTTCCAGCATCATTAGATTTATATACTCCGTCGCCATGAGAAGTCATGACTCCTCGTGGGGCGTGCTCACCCATGCCTACATAAACTACATTGGGGTTGCTTTCCGAAACGGCAATGGCACCCACGGAGCCCAATTTAAAAAAGCCGTCAGAAATATTATTCCAATGCTGCCCAGCATCAGTTGTTTTCCAAACCCCTCCGCCAGTAGTTCCCATATAGTATGTCATTGGATCGCCAATAACTCCTGTCCCAGAATTGGCGCGTCCTCCTCGAAAGGGGCCAATATTTCGATACTTTAAGGGTTTAAAGCTTTCTGATAATTCTTGCGAAAATCCAAAGGCAACTCCAAAAAAGAGAGCCATTGAAAAAAGGAGTCCATTTCTCATACGTCATATATTTTAAAAGCCACCTAAGGCGGTGTTAATGTACAGCTTCTAAAGCATTTTTTATAAACGTTTTCAAATGTGTTTTATGTGCCACTGATGCGAGATCCCCTTTGGGGCTGCGTAATTTTTTCTGCAATGGCTTCAAATTGTAAAATCGCCATGGATTGTGCTGGGACGATAAAACGATCTGTTTTTTCTCCGTTGATCATCGCAATCAAACGGGTTACATAGGCGGTTTGCAAATTTTGTCTAAATGTATTGACGTTGCCTTTGATATCTAGATTTAGGGATTTCCCGATACTTTCGATCGATTCCAATCCCAAAGAACCAAATCCCATTGAGAGCCCCCATAACCAAGACAACCAACCACTTCAAATCCTGTTTTTTGGTGCGCTTTAAGAGAACGAGGATTGTTTTGATCTACATCTGTAATACAGCAATGATGCGTCTGCTGCATGGACTCTTTGAAATGCGTATATATCTTTTGCACTAATCCCTGTCCACGATATGCCTTTGCAACACAAAGCTGCCCTACAATTGCATAAGGGATCGTCGCTAAAGAAACACCCTTAAAAACAACTTCGTCACAATGCCCGATCAGGTCATCTAGGAGCGGATGATATCCTTTTATTTCCGAAGTTGTTACCAAAGCATACCCTACCACTTGGTCCCCTTCTTTAGCGATAATTGCAGGATGCAATTCATTCATTTTTTTCAGGAAATCGAAAGTATAAGAAGCGGTTACAAAACCCTGGATTTGTTGCTCGGAAAGGCTGAGATTTGACTTGAGGTTTGCTGACTGCAAGTGTTGAATCTGTCGCAGCTCTTTTTGGGTGGATATGCGGCCGATTTGAACCAAGGCATTTTTATTGACAATAGGATGTAAGCGTGCCTGTTAACAGGGTGTAGGTAATAACTACCGGATCGTCTTGTTCACCAAGTATGGAACGGATAGAAGTTTCTGTAAGCACATTGTTTGATTCCGTGAGTTTCTTGGTGTAACTCGCCGAGTTTTCTCCAATGGAAAAAACAATGGTGTAAACAAATTCGGTAGGGATATTTCTTTCAATACTAATCTCATAGACTCCTCCATCGGCTTCAATGGATTGATTGTCTGAAATAAAACTACAATCCCCTACCAAAGGTACTGTCCATAAAAAACGACTCGTGTCATCAACAAAACCAATACGACTCGCTTCCGAATTGTCCCAAACTGTGTTGTTATATTTTTCAAGAAAGGTCGTTGGGTCAGGAATTACCTCTTCTGGAGCTTCCTCTTCTTTGGAACAGGAAAAAACTGCCAAGACCGTAATAAAGAGAAAAGCTTTTTTCATGTGATTAGCGTATAGTAAATAATTGGTTGCAAGATAGTAAAGTCGTTGGATTCAACCCGATTTTCATCGGTAAAATCAAACACTATTTTGAAAATTATGCGTTGTAGCAACACTAATTTTTCCTCCTTGAGAGGGACGCCATATTGGATCGTTACGTTAGGTTTCAAACCATTAAAGTAGCTTCATCAAATTCAATGTCCATCGCGTCAATCA
>CALITN010000080.1 GCA_938041595.1 uncultured Flavobacteriaceae bacterium
TGTCTCATGAAGAGATCCTTGTCGAACCGCCCCGTCCCCCATATAGCAAAGGGTTACATTATCTCTTTTGAAATACTTATCCCCAAAAGCCATTCCAGCTCCAAGAGGAATCTGTCCTCCTACAATCCCATGTCCTCCAAAAAAATTAAATTCTTTGGAGAAAATATGCATTGAACCCCCGAGTCCCATTGAAGTTCCTGTCGCTTTTCCAAAAAGCTCTGCCATCACACGCTTGGGATCTACACCCAATCCGATGGGTTGCACGTGGTTTCTATAGGCCGTAATCATACGGTCTTTTCCAATCTCCATAGCGTGTAATGACCCTGCCAATACCGCCTCCTGACCGTTGTATAAATGCAAAAAACCTCTTACTTTTTGTTGTATGTAAACCGAAGCTAATTTGTCTTCAAACTTGCGCCAAAAGAGCATGTCTTCATACCATTTCAAATAGGTTTGCTTGGTGATTTTCTTCATAAATCCTGTTGGATAGGTTACAATTCAATTCGTGCACAAAAATAGTTAATTAATTCTAGATTGGGCTTCGTAATTTTATTCCTCTTCTGGGACCACAATTCCAGACACTAAATCAAAACTCAAAGAGAAGCGAAGGGTGTTTTCTAGCGGGCTTCGAACAGTTGAAGTGGAAAACAGATAGGAAATATCAACCTGCATCTGATTGATCAAAAGTCCAGCACCAAAAGTCACAAATCGACGCGATCCTTTTTCTTTACTTTCATTGAAATATCCTGTCCGCAGCGCTAGGACTTTTTGAAACTGGTATTCCAACCCAGTTGCCCAAGTAACTTCTTTAAGTTCTTCTGAAAATCCATCTTGAGCATCATTAAATGAATCAAGCATCCCTTGAAGAAAATTTACATCGGGTTGAGCATAAATCAGTGTGCCCGTATCGTTTATTGTGGCAACTGGTGAGGGTACCAATAGCTTATTGAATTCAACATTAATACTCATAGACGAATTACTATCAAAAATCCAATCGGCACTCGTCCCTACTTTGAGGTTGGTTGGAAGAAAGTTTTTCTGTCCCCCAATGTCATAAACCAATCGAGGACCCAAATTAGAAATATTGACTCCACTTCGGAATCGCATACTATTACTGCCCACCTTCCGAACAGTAGACTGATAATATGCGGCTAAATCTACCCCTAAAGTATTGGCCGAAGCAGCATCTAAGTCAGATGTAATTTTGAGGTCAGAACGTATGTATCTTCCTGCCACTGCCATCGCAAACTGATCGCTCAATTTCAATGAATACGACAAATCAAGAGTTAATTCATTGGGTCGTTCCACCCCTTGATTGATTATGGTTCCCGAATTCACCTCATTAAACTGAATATCACCTAGGCTAAAATATTTCAAACTCCCGCCCCAAGCACCCCGCTCGCCAATTTTTCGATAATACGTTAGATTTCCTAAAAAGATATCATTTACCAATTTACTTAAATAGGGAGTGTAGCTGACTCCAATTCCTTTTTCTATATCGTGAAAAGGATATTTTGCAGGATTCCATTGTTGCGAATACGCATCGGGGGTTGTCGCTACACCCAAATCACCCATTCCAGCCGCTCGTGCATCCGGAGTAATTAATAAAAAAGGAACACCAGTAGTGATCACCCTTTCGCTATTTTGCCCCATAAGCCGACTGCATGGTGTTAAAACCAACAGTAGACCGAAATACAACAAAAAACGATGTGTTTGATACATAAACTAAGAACGCTTTTTTTACTCTTTTCGTGTGCAAATTTTGGCAAATATGTAGGTTTTTTTCACATTTCTCTAATTCTTACATAATAAGAGGGCAATTATTACGTTATCGAAGTAACGATTTGATTTCCACAAGATGTTTGTGAAGTAAATCCTATATTTGTAGTAGTACTATGCGCATAAACACAACATACCTTAGAACGTTAATCGGCCTAACATTTACCGCCCTCTTGGTGAGCAGTTGCGGTAAAAACAGTGTATCAAGAGGTACCGGCTGGTCCATTAACTCCAAAAGCGGAGGATTTCAATACAATACCGACTTTGAAGAACAAGAAACAGGACCTGGTCTGGTCTTTATTGAAGGAGGAACTTTCACAAAGGGACAGGTACAAGACGACGTCATGCATGATTGGAATAACACACCTACTCAGCAACACGTCATGTCTTTTTATATAGACGAAACAGAAGTTACCAACCTAATGTATAATGAGTATTTGAACTGGTTGGAAACGGTATTTCCCACTCAAAATCCTGATTATAAATTGATTTATGAGGGAGCCCTTCCAGATACTTTGGTATGGAGAAACACGCTTGGTTATGTGGAAGAGCTTACAACCAACTACCTTCGTCATCCTGCATATGCTGAGTACCCTGTTGTAGGAGTCAACTGGTTGCAATCGGTTCAGTATGCCGAATGGCGTTCTGATCGAGTAAATGAATTTATTTTGGAGCGTGAGGGTTTTGTGAAAAAAGATATCCGCTTTAACGAAGTAGATGCCAACAGTACCTTCAGTACCGAAACCTATCTTCAACGTCCCGAAGTCTCCTATGGAGGAAAGACGGACAGCTTAAGTGAAAACAACACTCCGCTAATCAATTCAGGAAAGCGTGGAACAATTAAAAAAGATACTGCTACCATCAACAACTATGCTAAAATCGAAAATGGGCTATTCCTTTTGTCCTATCGTCTACCTACCGAAACCGAGTGGGAATATGCGGCCTTAGCAATGGTTGGTGATCGTGAATACAACACATACAGAGGGAAGAAAAAATACCCTTGGTCTGGTGAATATACCCGATCTAGTGATCGCCGAAGAGAAGGAGATCAATTGGCCAACTTTAAATTTGGAAAAGGAGATTACGGCGGAATTGCGGGATGGTCCGATGACGGAGCCGACATTACCATTCAAGTGAAATCCTATCCTCCCAATGACTTTGGGATATATGATATGGCAGGAAACGTTGCCGAATGGGTATCCGATGTTTATCGCCCCATAGTAGATGACGAATACAGTGACTTCAACTATTTTCGAGGTAATGTATATACCAAAAGTGTTATCGGAGAAGATGGAAAAGCAGCTGTATTGGAACAAGATGAACTGGTTTTTGACACCTTGCCCAACGGAAAAGTTTATCTGAAGAAAAAACCAGGAAGTCTTGTGGAAGTTCCTATTGATGAAGAAGAAACCTTCTTACGACAGAACTTCTCGGAAAGTGACAATCGAAATTTCCGTGATGGAGACAAAGAGTCTACTAAGAAATTTCGTGATCCACCAAATGAGAATGAAGAAGGACCAAAAAAACCAGAGTCCAACATGATGTACAACGCACCTATTCACGCGCGAGTGACCTATGATGCGGAAGGGAATAAAGCCCGAAGAGTAGATAAATCAAGCAAGAGGACTTCACTAATTACTGATGAAGTACGTGTTTACAAAGGAGGTTCTTGGAAAGATCGTGCCTATTGGCTCGATCCAGCACAAAGACGTTATCTTCCACAGTATATTGCCACGGACTACATTGGGTTCCGATGTGCGATGTCACGTGTGGGCTCCAAAAACAAAATCAAGAAAACAGCACGCCACAAGCGTTCTCGATAAACCCACTACCAAGGCATCTTTTACAGATGCCTTTTTTGCTTATGGATTTAGCCGAACTTTATCAACTCTTTCTCAAATCTTCGGGAGTATATACAGACACCCGAAATCCTCTGAAAAACGGGTTATTTTTTGCTTTATCAGGCCCAAACTTTAATGCCGATCAATTTGCCAGACAAGCCCTAAATCAAGGCGCACGAGCAGCCGTGGTTTCAGATATCTCCTTAGCGGAATCAAATCCTGCCATGGTGCACGTTGAAAACCCATTGGAAACTCTCCAACAACTTGCCCAATACCACCGCAAACAATTGAACACGACCATCATTGGACTTACCGGAAGTAATGGAAAAACAACAACTAAAGAATTGATAGCTTCGGTACTGGCTTTGCATTTTACAATATCTGCGACCAAAGGAAACTTAAACAATCATATTGGTGTGCCATTGACTCTTTTGGCCATCTCCCCTGAAACAGAGATCGCTATTGTGGAAATGGGCGCCAACCACCAGGGGGAAATTGAACATCTTTGTGCCATTGCAGCGCCTGACCTAGGTTATATTACCAATTTTGGGAAAGCCCACATGGAAGGTTTTGGTGGTATGGAAGGGGTTGTAAAAGGGAAATCAGAACTTTACCGATTTTTAGAAAAAAGCCAGGGCATCGTGCTTTGTAACGGAGACGATCCCAAACAGATGAAACTGACTCATAAAATGCAACGCATTTCTTTTGGAGCAGAACCTTCAAACAATTATCCTATTGATTCTAAGGAACATGATAATGCTCTCGTGCTCAATACTGCGGAAGGTGTTCTTCAGAGTTCTCTCTATGGGGCCTACAACCTACCCAATATTGCAGCTGCCTATGCCATTGGGAAACACTTCAATGTTCCCTTTGATAAAATTCAAAAAGGCATTGCTTCCTATCAAGCAACTAACAACCGCTCGGAGTCGCTACTAATAGGAAATACAACAGTCATTTTAGACGCCTACAACGCGAATCCAAACAGCATGAAAGCTGCTTTGGAGGCTTACTTCAAACAATTTGAATCCAATCGTATCTTAATCCTTGGCGATATGTTAGAACTCGGAACTTATAAGGTAAAAGAGCACCAAGCCATTTTTGATTGGGTTACAAAGCAATCTTTTGACCATCTTTACTTAATCGGGAGTGTTTTTTCCCAAATTGAAACATCAATTCCCAACATAAGCCGCTATCCTACGACCGAAGTTTTCCTGAAAACACTAGACACAAAAATACTTTTGCATAAGAATATCTTAATCAAGGGATCCCGAGGACTGGCATTGGAACGAGTGTTGGATGTCCTTAAGAAAAAGTAGTTCTAGGTGTTACTGGATTCGAACCATTGACCTCTACCCTGTCAATACAAACACTACTCTATTGTATCCCGCCACTACGAAAACACCTTATTTTTTAAGTATTATTTATAGGGGGTTTAAGTGGAAAAAAACTATGTTAATGGCTAGAATGTTTTTTTTCGCTGTTGAACTATTTTACATAGAAAATGAAATTAATTGCGAGACAGACTAACATAAATGTATATATAGTTATAGTTAGCCAACCGAGTATTCCTATTTTTTTCATAGTGGATTGATTTACGATTCCACTAAAATTAAAAAAATAATACTTGAATTGTACAATTCA
>CALITN010000081.1 GCA_938041595.1 uncultured Flavobacteriaceae bacterium
CCAATCCACAAACACGAGACGCATCTGTTTTTTTAACGTAAAAATACGTGAAATTATCATTGAGCATATTTCGAATCTTTATCCGAAATGGCTTTGAATTTCCAAATGTACAATAGTCAATCGCATCCACATTCAAATATGGAAGGGCTAACTCATTACCATCGGAATGCAAGAGGGTGTATATTTTTTTGAGATCGTGGTCAATTCCTTCCCGCTCGGAGTCGGTATAATACACTCGAACCCAAAGTGTGTCTTGATCGTTCTGATCGTAAACTGAAACCGAACCCGAAAACCGAAGCAAATCGGAATAGCTGATGGGGGTATCCACCCAGCGATTAAAAAATCGGAGATACTCAATGAAGGATTCTGTTAACGAAAAAAAAGGCTTTTTTTTAGAAATCAACTTATCCATTGCATTGTTTTTATCAAAGTTAGCATCTTTTAGGAAACCCCACTAGAAGGGAAAATATCATCTTGCTCCTTAGCTCCTTGATAAGTGCTTTTTGGAGAAAAAGAAAACCAAGGATCCTATCAAGATTAATTTTTACGAGAAAACATGCTATGTGCATCTGAATAGCTATTTTTGAGGTACTACTGCTATGAAATTTAAGATCAAATCCCCTTTTACGCCTACAGGAGACCAGCCAAAAGCCATCGCAGAAATCGTATCTGCTTTTGAAAGCAAAGATTCTTTTGTAACCCTGCAAGGAGTAACTGGTTCTGGAAAAACATTTACTGTGGCCAACGCAGTGGAAAAACTCCAACGCCCGACCCTTGTTTTGGCACATAACAAAACCCTAGCTGCTCAATTATACTCTGAATTCAAACAGTTCTTTCCCAACAATTCCGTGGAGTATTTCGTTTCCTACTATGACTATTATCAGCCCGAAGCCTATATCCCTGTTTCGGGTACTTATATTGAAAAAGACCTCTCTATCAATGAGGAAATTGAAAAATTACGCTTGAGCACAACCTCATCGCTACTCTCGGGTCGGCGAGATGTTCTCGTCGTAGCTTCCGTATCTTGTTTATATGGAATCGGAAATCCCCAAGAATTTCAAAAAAACGTAATTGAATTGGAACGCGATCAACTTATTTCGCGCACCCAACTCCTGCATCGGTTGGTGCAAAGTTTATACTCTCGAACAACAGCCGATTTTAGTCGTGGAAATTTCAAAGTGCAAGGAGATGTAATCTCAATTTTTCCTGGCTATTCTGACACCGCCTTTCGAATTCATTTTTTTGGTGATGAAATCGAAGAGATCGAAGCCTTTGATCCCATTAACAATCAAACGCTAAATCAATTTGAACGAATTACGATTTACCCTGCCAATATTTTTGTCACCAGTCCTGACTTACTTCAGGACGCCATTCGTCAGATTCAGGATGATTTGGTGAAACAGGTTGATTATTTTAAAGAAATTGGGAAGCCATTGGAAGCCAAACGCTTGCAAGAACGTACCGAATTTGATTTGGAAATGATTCGTGAATTAGGATATTGTTCTGGTATTGAAAACTATTCACGTTATCTGGATGGAAGAGCACCAGGAACGCGTCCGTTCTGTCTATTGGATTATTTTCCAGATGACTATTTAATGGTGGTCGATGAAAGTCATGTGACCATCTCACAGGTGCATGCCATGTATGGTGGTGACCGAAGTAGGAAAGAAAATCTGGTAGAATATGGGTTTCGGTTGCCTGCCGCCATGGACAACCGCCCGTTAAAGTTTGAAGAATTTGAAGGCCTTCAAAATCAGGTGCTTTATGTCAGTGCCACACCTGCGGATTACGAACTCAAGAAAACCGAAGGTGTTTTTGTAGAGCAGATCATTCGTCCGACCGGACTGCTGGATCCAATCATTGAAGTTCGTCCCAGCTTAAATCAAATTGATGATTTGATCGAAGAAATTCAACAACGGGTCGAAAAAGATGAACGAACATTGGTAACCACTCTGACCAAGCGTATGGCTGAAGAGCTGACAAAATACCTCCTACGAGTACATATTCGAACCCGATATATCCACAGTGATGTAGATACATTAGAACGTGTAGAAATCATGCAAGATTTACGCAAAGGGCTCTTTGATGTATTGGTCGGGGTCAATCTACTGCGTGAGGGTCTTGACTTGCCTGAGGTTTCTTTGGTTGCTATTATTGATGCTGACAAAGAAGGTTTTTTGCGTAGCAACCGCTCCTTAACCCAGACTGTAGGCCGTGCTGCTCGAAACATTAATGGAAAAGCCATTATGTATGCAGACACCATTACCAAAAGCATGCAAAAAACCATTGACGAAACGAATTATCGTCGGGAAAAACAGATTGCGTATAACAAAAAACACAACAAAACACCTCAGGCACTCAATAAATCCTTGGACAACGCTCTGTCCAAAAACTCTGTCGCAACCTATGTACAGGAGCGAGAAACTCGTAAAGCGGCCGAAGCCGAACAACGCTATCAAACACCCGAAGAGATAGAGCAAAAAATCCGTGAGATCCGAAAAGCCATGGAAAGAGCCGCTAAAGAATTGGATTTTATTCAGGCAGCTCAATTACGCGATGAAATTCAACACCTCCAAAAAAAGTTAATACTATAAGAAAAGCGCCCGAAGGCGCTTTTCCAAACAAAAACAAAAAATTGATTTTACTACCGAATACGAATTGATTTTTTGGCCTCTTGAACGGCTTCCTCCCTTTTGGGGAGAGTCACTGTTAAGACACCTTCACTGTATAGGGCATCAATTTTTTTCGAATCTACGCTTTCCGGAATGGAAAACGTTCGACGAAAGGATGCGAAGTTATACTCCTTTCGGGTATATCTTCCTGTTTCTTCCGTTTTTCCTTCTGCTTCCGAAGCAATCGAAAGCACATCTTTTTCTACCTCAACCTGCAAATCTTCTTTTTTGAGTCCTGGCGCTGCCAATTCCACTAAAAAAGCTTGATCCATTTCTTGAATATTAACAGCAGGCAACTGCTTGTTTTCAAAAGAATAAGGTTGCAACCAATCATTAGTCAACCATTCATTTACTAATGAAGGAGAAAAAGAATTTCTCTGTTTACGTACTAAGTTCATTGTATCAAATTTTAAAAGGTTTTACAATTCCCTTAGTGCAAAACGAATACCAATGATAAAATATGTCATATTGACGCATAAAACAATGGAGCTAATGCCTTTTTGTCAGTTTATAGTACTGATTGTACTTTCTGAGCCGCTTCCTCGAAGGCTGTTGCAGAGAGTACATTCAATCCAGAAGCATCAATTAATTCCTTGGCTTGCTCGGCATTAGTTCCTTGCAAACGCACAATGATGGGTACCTTAATAGCATCACCCATGTTTTTGTAGGCATCAACAATTCCCTGTGCTACACGGTCGCAACGAACGATTCCTCCAAAAATATTCACCAAAATGGCTTTCACCTTGGGATCCTTTAGAATCAATCGAAAGGCTGTTTCTACACGCGCTGCATCCGCAGTTCCCCCTACATCAAGGAAGTTAGCAGGATCACCACCTGACTGCTTGATCAAGTCCATAGTTGCCATGGCCAAACCTGCACCGTTTACCATACACCCAACATTTCCATCCAAATCCACATAGTTCAAACCTGCTTCATTGGCTTCGATTTCCACAGGGTTTTCTTCTTTTAGATCCCGCAATGCCGCATAGTCTTTGTGGCGATAGAGTGCATTATCATCCAAAGTTACCTTAGCATCCACCGCTAGAATTTTATCATCAGAAGTTTTAAGCACTGGGTTGATTTCAAACAAAGAAGCATCAGAACCTACATAGGCTTTGTAAAGTGCTGCGACAAACTTGGTCATTTCTTTAAAGGCCGTCCCAGACAGACCAAGATTAAACGCAACTTTACGAGCCTGAAAAGGCTGTAATCCCAATCCAGGATCAATTTCTTCTGTAAAAATCAGGTGTGGTGTTTCTTCTGCTACAGTTTCAATATCCATACCCCCTTCGGTAGAGTACATAATCATGTTTTTTCCAGTGGCGCGATTGAGTAATACCGACATATAAATTTCACTGGTTTCGGAGGCACCTGGGTAATAGACATCTTCTGCGATAAGCACCTGATGTACGGGTTTCCCTTCAGGAGGTGTTTGCGGAGTGATCAATTGCATTCCAATAATGTCATTTGCAATGGAACGAACTTCATCAATATTCTTGGCCAGTTTGACACCGCCACCCTTACCACGTCCACCTGCATGAATCTGCGCTTTGATTACGTGCCAAGAAGTACCGGTGCTTTCCGTGAGTGATTTCGCTGCAGCTACCGCTTTGTCGGCAGTCTCAGCAACAATTCCACGTTGAACGTTGACCCCAAAGCTAGCGAGGATTTCTTTCCCTTGATATTCGTGTAAATTCATAGTCGTTGATTTCGTTGTAAAATTAAGAATTCTCCTCCGAGTGGCGAATAATTCCTGAAAGTTTAATATGTTCCATTTAAAACAAATTGTTTATATTTTATAAAATCGAAGGTGAAATCTCCAACTACGTCTAAACTTGCTTATTTTTACCCGACAAACAAAAAGAGTACGTGAAAAAGCAAGATTTACTTTCTATCGCAAAAGAGCAAGGAACTTCGGTATATGTATATGATGCTGAAAAAATCAAATATCAATACGAACGATTGCGTCAAGCGTTTCGCTCTGTAAAGACACTCAAAATTAATTACGCCATGAAGGCGCTCTCCAATATTTCAATTCTAAATTACTTAAAGAGTCTAGGTAGCGGCTTAGACACCGTATCTCTGCAAGAAGTGAAGCTTGGACTCCATGCCGGATTTTCCCCTGAAAACATCATCTTTACCCCCAACGGGGTTTCCGTTCAAGAAATTGAAGCTGTTGTAAAACTCGGAGCTCAAATCAATATTGACAACCTAGTCATTCTGGAAGAATTCGGAAACCGTCATCCCAACGTTCCTGTCTGTATCCGAATCAATCCACATGTCATGGCGGGAGGTAACAGCAATATCTCTGTCGGGCATATTGACTCCAAATTTGGTATTTCTATACATCAAATCCCTCACCTACTCCGTATAGTTGAAAATACTGGAATGAATATTAACGGGATTCATATGCACACCGGTTCTGATATTTTAGACATCGAAGTCTTTTTGCATGCTTCTGAAATTTTATTTGATACCGCAAAAAACTTTGACCAATTGGAATTCCTTGATTTCGGAAGTGGCTTCAAAGTCCCCTACAAAGCTGGAGATATTGAAACTGACATTGAAGAATTGGGCGAAAAACTGTCCAAACGCTTTAAAACATTCTGTAAAGAGTACGGTCGCGATTTGGCCTTGGCTTTTGAGCCTGGTAAATTTTTAGTGAGTGAAGCGGGATATTTCATCACCCCAGTCAATGGTATTAAGCAAACGACTTCAACGGTCTTTGCCCAAGTGGATAGCGGCTTTAATCACCTGATTCGTCCCATGCTCTATGGGTCTTATCACGAAATTGAAAACCTCTCCAATCCTGAAGGTAAAAAACGATTCTATTCTGTGGTAGGTTATATTTGCGAGACCGACACATTTGGTAACAACCGTCAGATTGCAGAAATCAGCGAGGGAGATTTTTTAGTGTTTCGAAATGCCGGTGCCTATTGCTTTAGTATGGCCAGCAATTACAATTCTCGTTTTCGTCCTGCAGAAATTTTATGGCATCAAGGGAAAGCCCAAGTGATTCGGAATCAAGAAAATTTTGAAGACTTATTGCACAACCAAACCCTAGTAGATTTTCAAGAGAAAACGGTAGAAGCTTAAAGGTTAAAAGGACCTATTTCATGCAGTCTTGCCAAGGTGGAATTATACGCACTGAGCATTTCCCGTACAATTTGCTCCGCAGGAATAATCGTATCAATTAGCGCAGCTATCTGTCCTATTTCCAACTCCCCTTCTTCAAGGTCTCCCTCAAACATTCCTTTTTTTGCACGTCCTTTCCCGAGAGTCGCAGCGAGTATTTCTGGAGTGGCTCCTTTCTCATATTGCTTTTTGATTTCTTGGTAAAACGCATTTTTCAACAAGCGAACAGGAGTTAGTTCTTTTAGGGTTAGTTCCGTACTCCCTTCTTTGGCTTGCAATACTTGTTCTTTAAATGCCTGATGGCAGGAAGCCTCTATTGAGGCAACAAAACGAGAGCCGACTTGCACCCCTTCTGCTCCGAGGGCAAAAGCGGCTAGCATCGCATCACCAGTTGCAATTCCTCCTGCAGCAATTAAAGGTGCTTTGATCGCCTTACGAATCAAAGGAATCAATGTCATAGTAGTGGTTTCTTCACGCCCGTTATGTCCCCCAGCTTCAAAGCCTTCAGCTACAATGGCATCGACTCCTGCAGCTACTGCTTTTTCGGCAAATTTGACCGAACTCACCACATGAACTACCAC
>CALITN010000082.1 GCA_938041595.1 uncultured Flavobacteriaceae bacterium
AGCCAACAAATCCGCTAAATTTCGCTTTTATGGGGTAGCAGCCCACGCTGCTGGGGCACCCGAAATGGGGCGTTCGGCATTAGATGGCGTAGAGGCCATGAATGCGATGGTTAATATGATGAGAGAACACGTAACTGATGATACACGGATTCATTATGTCATTACACGAGGTGGTGAAGCCCCCAATGTCGTCCCCGACTTTGCGGAGGTTTATTATTATTCGCGACACAAAACACGGGATGAGGTTATCCGAGTGTTTGACCGAATCGTGAATGCTGCCAAGGGTGCGGCTCTAGGAACTGGAACGACAATGGACTATGAAATGATCGGAGGGACACACGAGTTGTTATTTGTTCCAAGCTTACAAAAGCGGATGCAGCAAAATCTCCAAAAAATAGGGGGGTTTACCTATACCGAAGCGGAACGAACTTTTGCAGAAAAAATTGCTAAAAGTTTGAATCGTGAACTGTCAACCAAATATGTGGAGGGTGTGAGACCCTATGAAATTAGTGATCGATCGGGAGGTTCTACGGATGTTGGGGATGTCAGTTTTGCCGTCCCTACGGCAGGCTTAAGGGCTGCTACTTGGGTGCCAGGAACGCCAGCACACAGCTGGCAAGCAGTGGCAACAGGAGGCACTTCCATCGGTGAAAAAGGAATGATGGTAGCCGCTAAAACACTGGCTTTAACAGGAATGCAGTTGTTTGACGATGCCAGTTTTCGAACAGCGGTACGTAAAGAATTCTTAGATGTCCGAGGAGAGGATTTTAAATACATTCCTCTACTAGGCGATCGGGAACCTGCCTTAGATTATAGAAACTAAAATATTATCGTGTGAATAATCAATTCTTTTTTTTCAGTGTCCTGTTGTGTTGGCTCAGCCAGGCTCAGGTATTTGAATTTCAAACCTCAGAAAAAGGTCAGTCATTGACACATCGGATTTTAATGGATGAGGAATACATTATTGAAACAATTTATCAGGAAAATCCACCACTTTTTATTCTGACACGAGGAGGGTTTTATCAAAAGGAAGCAGGACAAATTTCTGCCAAACTCGAATTTAACTCCCAGTATGCAAAAGACAGCTTGAAAACGTTTCAATGGGATCCCACCTCTTGGAAAGCCAAAGAGGCTATAGCTCAAATTCTAGATGGCAAATGGCTGATGGCGGGACGTGTTAAACCAGAAGGAGAACAAAGACGTGACATTACACGAAGCCGCAAAACAATGAAATTTTTACGTGATGGCTGTTTTCAATGGACGGCATTTAACACCCAAACGTTTCAATTTTTTGGCTCTGGGGGTGGGAGCTACACTGCTGATAAAGGAAACTACGTGGAACAAATCGGATATTTTTCGAGAGACAACAGCCGCGTGGGGGCTCGTTTATCCTTTGAATACGACCGTAAGGCAAACGATTGGTATCACAAAGGACTTAGTAGTAAAGGCAAGCCTCTTCATGAAATCTGGACGGAGCGTCCCAAAGAATAAGCTTGGTCGCTACACAAATTACCAGGGCTTTTCCTTGGTTGGTTAGTTTTTCAGCAGCAATAGCATTGTACTATCCGCCCTTTTTTACTTGGTTTTCAGGACCACTGATTACCTATGGTCTTGGGGGCATCATGCTGGGAATGGGAATCACGCTTCAGTGGAAAGATTTCAAAGAAGTGGGACGCACCCCAAGATGGGTTTTTCTTGGAATTGCACTTCAGTATACAATCATGCCTGTCTTGGGTTGGATGCTTGGGGTCTTGTTTGAACTACCGCCCTTTTTTGCGGTAGGACTTATTCTAGTGTCCTGCTGTCCAGGAGGTACAGCCTCCAATGTAATCGCCTATCTCGCCAAAGCCAATGTAGCATTATCTGTCGCCATGACTGCGATTTCAACCTTTACAGCCATTGTGTTTACACCACTTTTAACCTCCAAGCTTTCGGGCACCTATGTAGAAGTAGCTGCTAGTGGACTGTTTTTTAGCACTCTCAAAGTGGTATTGCTGCCCATTACTTTGGGCGTTTTGATCAATCGATATTTTCCATCCACTACACAGAGGTGCATTCCCTTTGCGCCACCAGTGGCAGTGGTTTTGATTACGCTAATCGTTGCCAGTATCATTGGTCAAGGCAGTGAAATTATTTTATCCGCAGGCTTGCGTTTGCTTTTGGCCCTTTTAATTCTCCACTTAATGGGATTTGTATTGGGGTATGTATTAAGCCAATGGCTTCTAAAAAACAAAGAAGTCAGTAAAACTATTGCCATTGAGGTGGGCATGCAGAATTCGGGCCTAGGTGTTGTTTTGGCACAAGAAAATTTTGCCAATCCCATGACGGCAATCCCTGCGGCCATATCAAGCTTGGTTCACTCTGTCTATGGCAGTATCTTTACAGTACTCTTTTCACAATCTACTAAAAACAAAACCCTATGAAAAAAGTTGTTATTGTTTCAGCGAAAAGAACCCCCATCGGGAGTTTCTTAGGAGCGTTATCTTCCGTAAGTGCGGTAGATTTGGGAGCCACAGCGATTGCTGCGGCATTAGAGGCGGCTTCAATTGAAGGCAGTTCCGTGGACGAAGTGTTTATGGGACAGGTGCTGCAAACAGGCTGTGGGCAAGCCCCAGCCCGACAAGCTGCAATCAAAGCAGGGATACCAAATTCAATTCCCTGTACGACCGTAAACAAAGTTTGTGCTTCTGGTATGAAAAGTATCCAATTGGCTGCCCAAAGCATTGCTCTAGGACAAATTGAAGTGGCTGTTGCAGGCGGTATGGAGAGTATGAGTTTGAGTCCCCATTTTTCTAACATAAGAACGGGGGCAAAATTTGGAAGTCTACCTTTACAAGACAGCCTACAATTGGATGGTCTGACAGATGCTTATGACCAAGTGGCGATGGGTGTCTTTGCCGACGCAACAGCCGAAAAACACCAGATCAGCCGTGAGGAACAGGACGCTTTTGCAATACGCTCTTATCAACGTAGTGCTGCTGGGTGGGAAGCAGGAGCCTTCAATGATGAAGTAGTGTCGGTGCGTGTTCCACAGCGGAGAGGAGCGGCGATTCATGTGGATACAGATGAGGAATACCGACAGGTGAAACTAGACAAGATCCCTCAACTTCGAGCAGCATTCAGTAAAGAAGGTACTGTAACTGCTGCCAATGCCTCCACCCTAAATGATGGAGCCGCGGCTTTGGTTTTAATGTCAGAAGCGAGAGCTCAGGCATTGGGACTCACTCCTTTGGCTACCCTTCTCAGCCATGCCGATGCGGCTCAGGAACCCAAATGGTTTACTACAGCTCCAGCCAAGGCACTCCCTAAGGCATTAGCATTAGCCAATCTCACTTTGGATGCTATCGATTGGTTTGAACTCAATGAGGCGTTTTCGGTGGTTGGATTGGCCAATATCAAGTTGTTAGGTCTTGATCCGGAAAAAGTTAACCCCAACGGTGGAGCGGTTTCTTTGGGACATCCACTGGGTTGTTCTGGAGCCCGGATTGTGGTAACACTTTTGCATCAGTTACAGCGAAGTGGCACCTATGCTGCCGCTGGAATATGTAATGGGGGTGGCGGTGCTTCGGCCCTTATCTTGAAAAAATAATTGCGTATTTTTATAGCTCAATTGAATGCGTATGTTGGAAAACAGTCAATGGCGACCACTGCCTCCTTTTTTGACCATTGGAGAAAGTAAGATTGAAGGTTTGGGATTGCTGGCAACTGAACCGATTCCGGAAGGGACTGATTTGGGGATGAGTCATGTCTTTGACGAACGCTTTGAAAACGGCTATATCCGTCTTCCTATGGGAGGCTTTATCAACCATCACGATATGCCGAATTGCAAAGCCGTTATTGTTCACGAAGATGTCCAAGTAGGAGCCGTTAAACACATTCGCTTGGTGACAACCAAAGCCATTCAAGCCGGTGAAGAGCTAACGTTAAAATACATCATCAATCAACTAGACAATCCCAATTGGGAATTTGAATTTGAGGTTTCCCAATAAAACCCGTCTAAAAGGATAAAACTTCAAACTCCTTTCAAACGGGTATCAAACAAAAATGACAAAAGCCTATTTCGTATATAAAATTATTCGCTATAACGTTAAAATCAACTTAAGAACAGGTTAAAATCAAGTTAAAGAATGCGGTATTATTTCTCCAAAAATTTTTTAGATCCCACAATCTGGAATCGATTGTTGTCACTGGGAATCGGATCGGATAAAGCCCGTTTGGTTTGGGCATTTATTTTGGGATTTTTCCTCTGTCATTTGCAAGCTCAGGTAGTTCAGTCGGTGGGAACCTTAAAGAAAAATGCGCTTCCCGTTTTTATTGTGGACTTCCCAGAGGAGGCAGATTTATTTGTATGTACCGTTGATTCAAAGAAACAAGCTCAAGGCAATCAAGGGTTATGGTACTTTCAGGATTCACAAACCTATGCAGACAAGAAAATATTTTTTGTTGATCAGCGCGAGTTGTCAAAATTACAAATCTATTTTATCGATGAACCGTCTCGGGCGGGATGGCAAAATAAGGCGAAAAAAAATCTCTTGGAATGAAGCATTTATTTTTAGTAACGGTATTTTATTGTTTGACGAGCTGCACCCCCTTGGATGCTGACTTTGAGATGGCGCAGCAGCTTTTTGAAAAATTTGACACCTTGATCAGTCCACAAGAATATGCGAAAACCTATTCTTACTACCGAAGCGCTGATGATTTGTGGATGGATACAAACAATCAGCCG
>CALITN010000083.1 GCA_938041595.1 uncultured Flavobacteriaceae bacterium
TCAATGATTTACAGGGTTTTTTGTTTTGCAAAAACTCTGTAGCACCATTGTTAGGTGCCGTTTTAGTAATTCTTACAAAAAATTCATGTAACATTTAAATAAATACATCGTCCTACTAACGAACTCAATGAAATAATACAACCGATGAAAATTAAATTACTTGTTTTGACGATGCTGACGTTATCATGGTCGTATGCTCAAAAAAATTTAAAGAAATCAGACGTCTATGGTAAATACAAACTAGTACTAAATCTAACAGATGTTATTGAAAGTGAAAACGATGACATGAGTTTATTAGAGGAAATAATTGTAACTAGTATTACCAGCTCAATTGATAGGTTATCAAATGATTATGTAAATGTCACATTTGATTTCAGGAACAACAACTCTCTATTGGTTAAGATAAAAGCGAGGGATGAAAAAGAAGAAAATGAATATCTCCGATGGAAAATTATCAATAACAAAATATATATTGATGATTCGGATAATCCCAATATAAATATTAAAATAAACGGCGGTGAAGGGTATTGGATTTTAGAAAACAAAAACCTCTTAAAATACAATAAGGATGAAACTAGAATGAATGGAATTTACCTAATTAGGATCTAGTATCACTGATGTCACCCCTACGGACAATTTTGTAAACAATTGATTTGCTGTTATGTTCCAAAAGCTAGTGGCAAGCCACAACAAGTTTTCCTTTTACTTTTCGTGCCATCATTTCTTCCAATGCTTTCGGTGTTTGGTCTAGCGAGAACACCTTGTGAATATGAGGTATAATCTTTCCCTCGGCATGCCATTGCATTAGCTGCATCGTATTAGCAATATTTTCATTAGGAAACTGCATTGCCCAAGAACCCCAAAAAACACCCACAATGGCACAGGATTTTAGCAGTGGAATGTTAAGCGGTATTTTAGGAATATCTCCAGCAGCAAATCCGACAACCAAATACCGCCCTTCCCAAGCCATGGCTCGTAAGGCTGGTTCGGCAAAAAGATCCCCTACAGGATCATAAATCACGTTAGCACCCTTACCATCTGTGAGTTCTTTGATTCGGGTTTTGAGATCTTCCTCTGTGTACTGAATCACCTCATCAGCTCCTTGTTCACGGCAAAAAGCAAGCTTTTCTTTAGACGAAGCGCATGCAATAACACGTGCACCCATCAATTTCCCTAATACGATAGCCGCTGAGCCAACCCCTCCAGAAGCACCCAAAACAACCAAAGTCTCCCCTGCTTTAAGTTGAGCCCTGTCTTTCAGAGCGTGATAGGAAGTTCCAAAAGCCATTAAAAACGAAGCCGCAACTTCATCGGACATGCTGGGAGGCTTTGGAAAAACACTCTTACTTGGAACTGCAACGTACTGAGCCAATCCTCCATAGGGAATCAAACCAAAAACTGGATCGCCCACTTTTAGATGTTTTACTGCAGTCCCTACAGCTTCAATTTCTCCTGCAATATCACTCCCTGGAGTAAAAGGAACCGGGGGTTTGAATTGATATTTCCCCTGAATGATCAACGTATCTGGAAAATTCAGACTACAGACATTTACCTTTACAACCACTTCTTTTTCACGCGGCTCGGGTTTTGGACACTCCTTATATTCAAGCGCCGAAGGAGGTCCCAATTTTTCACATACAATTGCTTTCATTCGGATTTATTTTAATGATCGTTCTAACAATTAGGGCATCAAAATGTAGCCCTTTTTTTGATAATTAGCCACAACTGTGAGCGCTGACAAGGCAGCCTTAACATTCGGATGTAGCTGATCTAAGGGATAGGATCGGGCAATCATTGCTTGGGAGCACACAAAAAAACGGACTTGATTCTGGGCCAAGGTCTCTAATAAGGCCGCATCGGGATTGTTTTTCTGAAACAACAATTGATAGGCTTCATTGGACAAGGCCATTTTGGTCGCTCCGCCGTGTAAGGCCACAACAATTGCAATATTTTCTGAGGGAACACCCGATGCGGCAAGCAGATTCAGGGTACGAGCCACACGCCATAAGCTACGACTGGCTATGCCTTTTCTAGCATCGGAGGTAATGTCAAAAAGTAATTGGTAACGTTCTTCAGCAGCAAAAGGCTCGGCAACCTCTTCCGAAAATTGTATGCCCCCATACCCTTTAATCAATGGATAGTCCCATTGCTGTGCAAAAATGAATAGTGGAAATAACAAAAGAAAAGCGAGCGTATCAATCCGTTTCCTTTTTTTTATCTCTGGACGGGCTATCTTGTAGGCGTAATTGGAATGTATCATAGTCCTCGAAACTATGGATTTTTATAAAAATAATACTGTTGTTCAAAAATTAATTCTTGGGATTCGGAACCTAAGTATACTGTTCTTCCTTGTTCTTGTAGGGCTTTTTATATGGCTCCTAACCCCTTCTGATCAGAAAATATCTGATATAAGAATGGCAGAGAATCCGTGGCCAATTGCTTCTTTTATAGAAGCCACAAACCCTGATATTGAAATACGAAAAGGGTTTCAGCTTGTGACAACAGAGGCCTCTCGTTGGGAGTTCTCCAAGGGGTTATCGTCCAATCGCCTTGCGTGTACCAATTGTCATTTAAATGCGGGGACTCAGAATGGCGCGGCTTCTTTTCTAGGAGTCACCAGCCGTTACCCAAAATTCAGTGGTCGAGATGGTAAAATAAGTACCCTAGCCGATCGTATCAATGGCTGTATGGAAAGGAGCATGAACCGCGAACCGCTGAACAAAAAAAGTTTTGAAATGACTGCTATGCTGGCCTATATGCAATGGCTCGATCAAAACTATACAACCCTAGAACCTCATCAGCCTGGACTGGTGCCCATCCGAATCCCCAATCGTGAGGTAAACCTACAGAAAGGAGCTGTCCTATATCAGCAAAAATGTGCGCTATGTCATGGACAACAAGGCGAAGGAGTCGAAATAGAGGGGCAGTATCAGTATCCCCCTCTTTGGGGAAAAGAAGCCTACAACGAAGGAGCAGGAATGCATCGAATACTAACGGCAGCAGCCTTTATCAAAGCGAATATGCCTTATCTAGAGGCACACTGGA
>CALITN010000084.1 GCA_938041595.1 uncultured Flavobacteriaceae bacterium
AAATTTTTGAGTTTGTCTTATGGTAATTGATTTCGCTGCTTTATTGGAGCAAAAAGGGTGTCTAAACATCATCGGAGTGATGTCTGGAACCTCTTTGGATGGCCTTGATTTAGCCTATGTGAGTTTTCGTCTTGAGGAGCAATGGCAGTATGAACTGCATTGCACGGAAACCATTGCCTATTCGGAAGAATGGGTGAACAAATTAAGAAGCTTGGTGGAGCAAGATGCTGCGGCACTGAAATCTATTGACGAGGAGTACACTGGATTACTAGGCCAATGCATTCAACAATTTATAGCAACCCATAATGTCTCTCAAGTCGATGCCGTAAGTTCTCACGGACATACCGCTAAGCACCAACCCGAAAAAGGAATGACTTATCAGATTGGAAATCGTAAGGAATTAGCTACCATACTAGGCATTCCTGTCGTGTGTGATTTTCGCAAGCAAGATGTGGCTCTGGGAGGGCAGGGAGCTCCTTTGGTTCCTGTTGGAGACTGGGAATTGTTTTCAGATTTTGATGCGTGTGTGAATTTTGGGGGCTTTGCCAATGTGACATTCACACATTTAGACAGTCCTTTAGCGTATGATGTTGGGGGTTTTAACTTAGTGTTCAATCGAATCAGCCGTCGCTTGGGCAAAGCTTATGATAAAGGCGGTAAAATTGCTCGTAGTGGAACGTTGATTCCTGAACTTTATTCGTCCTTAGAGGCTTTGGAATACTATCAGCTCAAACCTCCAAAATCCCTTGGAGTGGAATGGCTTGAAGCCCAAGTTTATCCCCTTTTAGACACATGGCTTGAAACCCATTCAGAAGCAGCTGTTATGCATACCTATGCAAAACATATAAGCAATCAATTGGCGCGGGTGTTGTCTGATAACAATCGTATTTTGTGTACCGGTGGGGGTGCCTATCATCGAGTTCTACTTGATTTTCTGAAAAAACAATTGAAGGGGAACTTACACCTCCCCTCTGTGGGAATTATTGAATTTAAAGAAGCCATAATCTTTGGTTTTTTGGGAGTACTTCGCTTGTTGGGTCACCCCAATTGTTTTGCGAGTGTAACAGGTGTAAGCACTGATCACTGCTCGGGAGAGGTATATTTTCCCTGAGAATAGGTTCTAAGTTTTTAAATTTTACCTATTTTCGGAACATACAGTTATAACTGATTTTAGAAAGACTTTTTTAATGGAATTACTGATTATTGGGATTTTCACCCTAGGCTATTTAGCCATTACTCTGGAACATAATCTAAAGGTAGACAAGTTAATACCCGCCTTGGCGATGATGGCCTTTTTATGGGCTATTGTTGCGATGACACACCTTCCTGTTTTTGAAGTAGATACAGCGTTGCGAGAGTTGAAACCCACCCACCTAGAAGAAATCTTGTTGCATCATTTAGGCAAGACCGCAGAGATTATAATTTTCTTGCTTGGCGCAATGACCATTGTTGAAATTATTGATTATTTCAACGGATTTTTTACGATCAAAAACTTTATCAAAACCACCCAAAAGAAAGGTTTGTTGTGGATTTTTGCCATTCTGGCTTTTATCTTATCTGCGATTATTGACAATCTTACAGCGACCATTGTTTTGATCACCATTCTGCAAAAAGTTATTTTGGATCGAAACACACGTGCCTGGTTTGCAGGGCTTATAATCATTGCGGCCAATGCTGGTGGTGCTTGGTCTCCTATTGGTGATGTAACAACAACCATGCTTTGGATTGGGGATAAAGTAACAACAGGGCTCTTGATTAAATATCTTTTGATTCCATCCATTGTTTGTGTGGTTGTCCCTGTGGTAATTGCTACTTTTTTACCCGCATTTCAAGGACATATTGAACAAGACGATTCAGCAGAGGAAGGAAAAGATCATCCTCGGGGAGCACGTATGCTCTACCTTGGACTTACGGCCATTGTGTTTGTTCCAATTTTCAAAACAGTGACCCATCTTCCCCCCTATGTCGGGATGATGTTGTCCCTTGCTGTAGTGGCAACTTTTGCAGAAATCTACAGTAACGCTAAAATTAATATTACCTCGATTGATCAAGAATCCGATGATCATGCGAGTCACAGCCCTGTTCATAGTTCGCTTTCAAAAATTGAGTTGCCAAGTATTCTCTTTTTTCTTGGAATCCTAATGGCCGTTGCGGCATTGGAATCGCTAGGCTATTTGTTTGTCTTTGCTGATTCTCTTAACGCAGCCATCCCCAATACCGACATTGTGGTGATGTTATTGGGTGCCGGTTCAGCTGTTATTGACAATGTTCCTCTGGTGGCAGCTAGTATGGGAATGTTTTCGGAACCCATGGATCACCCCCTTTGGCATTTTATTGCTTTTGCCGCAGGAACTGGAGGTAGCATGTTAATTATTGGATCTGCCGCTGGAGTAGTTGCCATGGGAATGGAAAAAATTGATTTTATATGGTATCTTAGAAAAATATCTTGGTTGGCTTTGGTTGGCTTTGTTGCCGGCTCGTTGACCTTTGTGTTATTGCGAGATTTCGTCTTTTAGGCTGCTTTTTTTGGGTCATTGACGTTTTAATATAATATTGTTAACATGCTGAACGCACTATTGCTTTTTCAACAAGAAACGTCCCCTCTACAAACGGAAAAAAAACTATCCATTCTTGAATTGATTCAAGACGGTGGCTTGGGTGGCCAAATCATTATTGGATTGCTCTTCTTTTTGTTGTTGATGGTTTTCTACATTTATTTTGAGCGTCGTTTTGCCATTCGTGCGGCGGTAAAGTACGACGCCAATTTTATGCCTCAAATACGATCCTTTGTCGTTAGTGGAAAAATTGAGGGAGCCCAAGCCCTCTGCATGAAAGAGGACAAGCCTGTGGCACAAATGATAGCGAAAGGTCTTTCTCGGATTGGACGCCCTTTGGAAGATATCAATACAGCCATTGAAAATGCAGGCCGACTGGAGGTTTACAAGCTGGAGAAAAATGTTTCTATTTTGGCTACTATTTCAGGTGCCGCTCCAATGATTGGGTTTTTAGGAACAGTTATTGGGATGATCTTATCCATTTTTGAAATATCCAATGCTGGAGGAAATATTGATATGAAGTTACTCTCCGATGGATTGTATACAGCGATGACCACGACGGTGGCAGGACTTATTGTGGGTATTGTCGGGTATATCTGCTACAACCATCTGGTAGTAAAAATCAACAAGGCAGTATATTTGATGGAAGCTACTTCTCTGGAGTTTTTGGATTTGCTTAACGAACCCGCCTGAGGATGAATTTAAGAGGGCGTAATAAAGTCAATCCAGATTTCAACATGTCTTCCATGACAGATGTGGTGTTTTTGTTGTTGATCTTTTTTATGATCGCTTCGACCCTGTCCAAGCAGCTTAATACGATTGACATTCAACTTCCAAAAGCAAAAGGAAAAACAGAGAACCGAAGTACCGTTGCAGTTTCGATTGACAAATCGGGACGTTTTTTTATCGATGAGCAGCGTGTTTCTAAGTCCGCATTTAACCAGCGTTTGATTGCGCGTTTGACCCAATTGTCGGACAAGTCTATTGTGCTTCGCGCTGAAAAAAATGTGGCGATCGAAGAAGTCGTATATGTGATGAATATTGCCAATAAAAACGGAATCAAAATCGTTTTGGCGGTAGATGCCCGATAAGATGGAACAGCTGCGGAATAGATCTAGTGACAAGTCCTTTGACCACCGATGAGTCTTTGATGCTTTTGCAAAATAGTATTCGCGAGAAATGAAATTATTGGAAACACCACATCAACGAAAATCAGCAGTGCTGACGTCCATTATTGGAATTCTATTGCTTTTATTGTTGTTTGTTTTGGGTCTAACGTATTACGACCCTCCTATTTCTTTTGGGATGGAGGTCAACTTTGGCAATAGCCAAACGGGTTCAGGGAAAATACAACCGACGCAGCCTGTTGCAGCCAAACCCAAACCGATTCAGAGAAAACCATTAGTAGAAAAGCAAGTCAATACGCCGCCTCCAACCACAACAAAAGCGAATCAAAAAGTCGTGACTCAAAAAGAGAGCAGCGTTGCGCTGCCCAAAAAGAAACCAAAGAAAAAAACAAGCCCGCAACCCAAAAAGAAAATAACTCCTGTACCCAAAAAAGAGTCTCCCCCCAAACCAAAACCCGAAAAACCGAAGATTGCAAAATCAACCCAGCAGGTTTTACAGAATATGTTTAAAGGTCCTAAAAAAGCAGGGAAAACCCAAGCAGGTGAAGGAGACGATTCTAGTGGAGGCGATAAGGGAAAAGCAACGGGTAATCCCTATTCAAATAGTTATTATGGTAATTCTGGTCTTGGCGGAAGAGGTGGGGGTTATGGATTAAATGGTCGCAGCTTACAATCCAATGGGAGTGTGGTTCAAGATTGTAATCAGGAAGGCACGGTAGTGGTGCGAATCACGGTGAACCAACAAGGGGAAGTGGTGACTGCACAGCCTGGAGTCAAAGGAACGACCAATGCTCACCCTTGTCTTTTGGAACCAGCCAAGCAAACGGCTCTTTTACATCGCTGGTATCCCGATGCCAACGCTCCAAGCAAACAAATAGGATTTGTAGTAATTCAATTCAAATTAGGGGAGTAGCGTGAATTATTCAGAAACGCTTGATTGGATGTTCAATCAATTGCCCTTTTACCAAAAACAAGGGGCTGTAGCTTTTAAACCAGGACTGGAAAAGATTGCCGCCTTTTGTGAAATGCTAGGGAATCCGCAAGATGAATTGGCCATTATCCATGTTGGAGGAACCAACGGAAAAGGCTCCACGGCTCATTTAATAGCTTCGGTGCTTCAGGAGAATGGTTTTCGGGTGGGGATCTACAGTTCCCCTCATTTACTCGACTTCCGGGAGCGTATAAAAATCAATGGTTGTTATATCGAGAAGAAAGAGGTGGTGGCATTCATTGAGGAATACAAAGAGTATATCACTTCACATAAATTGACTTTTTTCGAAATTAGTTTTGCTTTGGCTGTAACCTATTTTGCAGCTCAAAAAATTGATTATGCGTGCATTGAAGTAGGTATGGGAGGACGCCTGGATGCTACCAACATAGTGAAGCCCCTTTTATCCGTAATCACTAATATTGGATTGGATCATACTCAATTTTTAGGAACCACACATACAGCAATAGCGGGGGAAAAAGCCGGAATCATTAAGAGGAATGTACCCGTGGTCATTGGCGAAGAACGTCCCGATACGCGGCTTGTTTTTGAAACGCATGCAATGGCAATGAATGCCCCGATACACTTTGCTGAAGCAGTCCTCAAAAAGATGGATGAGATTGATTTCGATGACACTGCTAGCTATCAAGCCCGGAATATTCAAACGGCCTATGCAGCTCTGCTAGTGCTTTTGAAAGATGAGTTACGATCAGATAGTATTCAAAAAGGGTTTGCAATGGTGAATCGTAATACAGCCTTGCGTGGCCGATGGGAAAAAATAGCTACCAGCCCAACCGTGATTTTGGATGTCAGCCACAATCAAGAAGGCTTTTCCTATTTTAATAATAGTCTGGCTAAAGAAAGC
>CALITN010000085.1 GCA_938041595.1 uncultured Flavobacteriaceae bacterium
CCACGAATTCCAGGGGTGTCTATGATGCGAATATCTGCATCCAAATCAAACATCTCGGCAAAGGTTGTCGTGTGTTGTCCTTGGGAATGACTGCTGGAAATAGTGGCCGTTTTAAGATCCAAATCGGGGGCAATGGCGTTGGCTAGTGTGGATTTCCCTACGCCACTATGTCCGGAAAACATACTGACTTTTCCTCCCATAGCCTTTTTTAAATCGTCCACGCCTTGTTGCGCCAGAGCAGAAATAAAACGAGTCTCATAGCCGATAGCTGCATAAACAGCCTGCATTTCTTCCAAAGCCAGCCGTTCTTCCTTGCTATAAGCGTCCATTTTATTGAAAAGTAAGATGACTGGAATCCCATAGGCTTCGGCTGAGACCAAAAAACGATCAATAAAGGCAAACGTAGTGACTGGATTGTTC
Source organism: uncultured Flavobacteriaceae bacterium (assembly GCA_938041595.1). GTDB lineage: Bacteria > Bacteroidota > Bacteroidia > Flavobacteriales > Flavobacteriaceae > UBA11891. The sequence goes on from CALITN010000085.1 coordinate 421, forward strand.
AATGTTACGAGTAAAAATACTTGATCGATATTGGCAGCAATTATATGGGTTTGTTTGGAGAGGTTTACCGATCGGCGGATGATGTAGTTTTTGCGTTCTAAGATATCGGATATCACGCCTTGGTTTTCATCTTTAGGATCTTTATCCACTGCTACCCGATCCCCAACTGCTACTGGATTGGTGCTTTTGATTCCTTGCAAGCGAATCTTTCCCTTGATCCGACAATCCAGAAAGCCAGTATCGGTTTTAACCGAGTACCAACTTCCAGTAGAGCGATAAACAATTCCTTCGAGCATGCGTCACAAAAATACTAACATTTTTTTCGCTGGTGGCAGAAACGCTTGGACCTCGGTTTTCGTATCTTTGCCAAAAGAAACCAAATGTCGGATAAAGCCCTTTTAATGATTTTAGATGGCTGGGGAAATGCCAGTCGCAAAGAAGCCTCTGCCGTGGAGCAGGCCCAAACTCCTTTTATTGACTCGCTCTACAAAAACTATCATTTTAGTGCCTTGCGCACCGATGGTGAGCACGTCGGCCTACCCAGCGGACAAATGGGTAATAGTGAAGTGGGGCATATGAACTTAGGAGCTGGAAGAATTGTCTATCAAGATTTGGCTAAAATCAACAAAGTGGTTGCGGAGGGTGCCTTGGGGGATCAAGCTCCCTTAAAGGCTGCTATCGCTTATGCTAAAGAAAAAGGAAAAGCCATTCATATTCTAGGCTTGCTATCCCATGGTGGCGTCCACGCCCATATCGACCACTATGAAGCGATGATCGAAACATTGGTGAGCACCCGACTGCCGTTCTTCCTTCACGCCTTTAGTGATGGCCGCGATGTGGCTCCCAAGTCGGGGGTTTCTTTTGTAAAAAAAATCAATGCTCTTTTGGAAAACACTACCGGACAAGTGGCTTCCTTGATCGGCCGTTACTACGCTATGGATCGAGATCAACGCTGGGAACGTGTTCAAAAAGCCTATCAACTTTTGGTGGAAGGAAAGGGAAAAGCCACCACTGATTTTGCAGCAGCCATGGATGCCAGCTACCAAGAGGGAACCACAGATGAATTTATGGAGCCACTAGTCGGAGTCGATGCTGCGGGTACGCCCATTGCGACCCTTCAAGCGGATGATGTGGTGATTTTTATGAATTTCAGAACCGATCGCGGGCGACAGCTCAGTCAAGCCCTAACCCAGCAAGCCTTCCCAGAATATGGAATGAAACCCCTTGCGTTGCACTACCTTACCTTGACCAATTACGATGAGAATTTTAAAAATATTCAAGTCATTTTTGATAAGGATAATTTGAAAGACACCCTTGGAGAAACGCTTTCCAAAGCAGGGAAAACGCAAATACGGATTGCCGAAACAGAAAAATACCCCCATGTAACTTTCTTTTTTAATGGCGGTCAGGAAACCCCTTTTGAGGGTGAAAAAAGAATCCTATGTCCCTCCCCTAAGGTGGCTACCTATGATCTTAAACCCGAGATGAGTGCTTTTGAAATCCAAGACAAAATTGTTGCGGCCATCCAGAAAGAGACGCCTGATTTTATCTGTCTTAACTTTGCCAACCCCGATATGGTTGGACATACCGGAGACATACAAGCGGCCATAAAGGCTTGTGAAACGGTTGACCAATGCGCTGAAAAAGTAATTACCGCTGCCTTGGATCAAGGCTATGTTACCCTTTTGATTGCCGATCATGGAAATTGTGAAACCATGTTCAATGAAGATGGAAGTCCCCACACAGCGCACACCACCAATCCCGTTCCCTTCATTCTTGTGGATGGTAAAAAACGCAAGGTCAAATCGGGAGTATTGGGAGATATTGCGCCAACTGTATTAGATTTGTTAGGCGTAGCCCAACCCGCTGCCATGACGCAACACTCATTATTAGAAGACGAATGAAAAATTTAGCCCTACTCCTAATCCTTTCTCTTACGGCTTGTGGCACCAATACAGCCCCGCCCAAAGCCCTTCCCATTACCGAAAAAACAACCCTTGAAGAAGGCATTCCCTACATGATCGGAGAAATCAACCGAACCAATCTGCTGACCTATGAGCACAGTCAGTGGTTCCAAAAAGAATATGATTTTTTCAAAATCAACCCAAGCTGGGTGGCTGAAATGAAGCCGCTAGCCGATGGTTTGACCTACACACTATTCCTTGGAACTTGGTGCGAGGACAGCCAACGAGAAGTACCCGGAATGCTGAAAATATTGGATGCTCTTGAGGTGCCAGCAAAAGATTTGACCCTATATGCCATGGATGAGGACAAAAAAACTCCGCAACGTTTCGAAGAAGGACTTGATATCATCAACATCCCTACTTTGATTTTTTATAAGGATGGAAAAGAAATGAATCGTATTGTAGAGTTTCCGGTAGAATCCCTTTACCAAGACATGGCAAAGATCCTCAAAAGCGAGGCCTATCAACATGCTTACTTTGACGTAGCCAATCCATGATATTAAAAACAGCCGAAGAAATTGAACGCATTCGAGAAAGTGCATTGATCGTATCGAAAACCCTTGGGATGCTCGCAGGGGAAATCCAACCCGGTGTGACAAGTTTACAATTAGACGGCTTGGCTGAAACCTTTATTCGAGACCATGGTGCCGAACCGGGGTTTTTGGGGCTTTATGATTTTCCCAATACCCTTTGCGTAAGTCCCAATGCGCAAGTAGTGCACGGCATACCCAATGACAACCCATTGGAAGAAGGGGATATCCTTTCGGTGGACTGCGGCGCCTTGAAAGACGGTTTTTACGGAGATCACGCCTATACTTTTGCCGTGGGAGCAATCGATCCTGCCGTAGCGAAATTACTTCAAGTAACCAAAGAATCCCTTTATGTGGGTATCGCACAGTTTAAGGCAAATAATCGTGTGGGTGATGTTGGTCATGCCATTCAAAACTATACGGAAGCAGCCGGTTATGGAGTAGTCCGAGAATTGGTTGGGCATGGTCTAGGGACGGAGATGCACGAAGCACCTGAAATGCCTAACTACGGTCGTCGAGGCCGTGGAAAACAGTTTAAGGAAGGCTTGGTGGTAGCGATAGAACCCATGATCAATCAAGGAACCCGACGCATCAAACAACTCAAAGACGGTTGGACTATTCTTACGGCCGACGGTAAGGCAAGTGCTCACTTTGAGCACAACGTGGCCATTGTTAACGGACAGCCCGAACTGTTGTCTACTTTTGATTATGTCTATGAATCCTTAGGAATTGTCAGCGATGAAGAAGCTCCCTTTCGGAAAAAAGCCACCCAATGAAATGGATACTCGCTCTCTTCCCTCGATCTGTGTTAATCTGGGTCAGCATCAAAATCCGGCCCTTTCTTCGATGGTGGTATCGCGGTTCTGAGTTTTATGATCCCATTGACGGGCGTGGCTACCGAAAATTTCTATCCTATGGGTACCATACCATGCGACCCAATGCCCTGAGCCCTGGAACGCTATCCTTAGAACGTCATCGGCTCTTATGGCTGTATTTGGAACGAGAAACCAGCTTGCTAACGCAAAACCTTCGCGTGCTGCATGTAGCTCCTGAACAGGCTTTTTACCAACGATTTAAAAACTTTTCCCATTGGGACTACACCACCACCGATTTGCATTCTCCTTTGGCTGATATCAAAGCCGATATTACCGCTTTGCCGTTTGCAGAAGAAACTTTTGATTTAATCTTTTGCAACCATGTTTTAGAACATATCCCTGAGGATCAAAAAGCACTTTCCGAACTCTATCGCGTTTTGAAAAAAGGAGGAACTGCTATTCTACAGGTACCCCTTGATGAAAGTCGTACCACCACTTTTGAGGACAACAGCATCACCGAGCCAAAGGAACGCACTCGCGTCTTCGGGCAATACGATCACGTGCGTGTCTACGGTCAAGACTATTATCAGCTCCTTGAAGCTGCAGGTTTCCAAGTGGAAGCAGACGCTTTTTTTTCAAAGATACCCCCTGAAGAAGTCAAGCGATTTTCACTCCAGCACGAACGGATTCCCGTTGGAATAAAAAAGGGCTAATTCCCTAAATCATAGAACTAAAATGGTGGCACCCACAATTCTGATACATTAAGGGTGCCCTAATACACAGAGAAGCCGCCTAAGCGATCCTTTTTAGGCCCGTAATAGAGTGGGATTCCTAAAAATTAAGTATTCTTACTTCTGTTAAATATTGATTATCAATTTGTTGTGATTTGGAAGTGGTAAAATCAACAATTCTGATACGTGACCAAAAAAACACCCGAAGGTGTTTTAAATTTGATACCAACAATTCTGATAGATTAACTGGTTTTTGTTTTTACAGGATTGAAAAGCCATTTTATTCTCTTGATTGGAATATTTTTAAGCTTTTGTATTTCCAAATCAATTTTGGGGCTTAGTAAACAGGTTAATGTGAAATGATTTCCAGCTCTCAAATAAACGTCAACACAATAATAGGATTCTATACCTAAAAATGGGATACCGCCTTTGTCGATACTGGCTGACTTCCAAATGATAATTTTTTCAATATCACTCCCTAAAATTTCTTCTCGCTTACCTTCCTTCCTACGCACCAAACGGTCAAATAACACTTCATATTCCTCGCCTTTATTTGTATGCCAATAATCATAATGTAAGAAAAATACAGGTATGATATCCAATGCCCAAAAAATCAAAAAAATAATTACTATATCCTTTTCAAAATTAAAAATAGTGTGCATACAAAAGATTCCTATCATCATCAAAATTAAAGTATGATAATGCAATACTAAATGATTTCTTGTGGTTATTTTTAAACGTTTATCGAGGTCTCCAGCCATTGTTCAATGCGTTTGAAAATTGTGAAAATTGATAATTGATTTCTTGTGTATAAGGTACAATAACATGATCGTAAATGTATTCTCCACCGATGGAAAATACCGAAATGCCTCCACCTATTAATGCTCCCCAAGGCCCCCCAAGAGTTGCTCCGAAATAAGCTCCTGCCCAAATTGAGGTAAGCGTACTCCCTGT
>CALITN010000086.1 GCA_938041595.1 uncultured Flavobacteriaceae bacterium
TCGTGGATGTAACGGACAAAGAAGCACCAAAGCTCATTAAGAAAATATCGTATAGCAATCCAGCCTATGCCCATCAAAATTGGATATCAGAAGACCATCGCTATATATTTCTAGGGGATGAGGTAGATGAAATCAACTTTGGTGGTCGCACCCGTACCCTTGTTTATGACGTAAGCAATCTGGACGAACCGAAACTCCACCACATTTACCGTGGAACGAGCAATGCTATAGATCATAACGGTTATTGGCATGGAGCCCTTTACTATTTGGCCAATTATACAGCAGGACTCCGTGTGATTGATGTTGAAAATATCGAAAACAACAAAATGCAAGAAGTTGGTTTTTTTGACACTTATCCTGAAGATAATGCAACAAAATTTGCCGGTGTATGGAGTATCTACCCTTTTTTTGAAAGTGGATTGATCGCCATTAACGATATTAATACGGGCTTCTATCTCGTTAAAAAAAGCGAAGCCAATTAGCCCCTACACTAGGCAGTTGCTCAAACCCGTTGAATTCAGTACATTTCTACAAATGAAGCAATTCAGCTATCTAGTGGGATTTGCCCTTCTCGTCAGTGTTTCTTACAGCTGTCGTAAAGAGAAGAACACCGCTTTTGTATTGCCCTGGACAGCCAATCCTCCACAAATTTTGACTTTTGGGGGGGCTTTGAACGAATCAGCACAGGCAGTGATTGCGACCCCAAATGGAGGCTTTGCGGTGTTGGGGCATACACAAAGTGAAGACGGTGATTTGGAGGAAAAAACCAATGCCAGTTTTGACCTTTGGCTTTTGCAGTTTGATGCACAAGGGGATCTTTTATGGGATAGAACCTATGGAGGTGTTGGGAATGAACGCGCCGCGGATATCGTCCTTCGTCCTGAAGGAGGTTTTGTCCTTCTTGGGTCTCAGGAAAATCTTGAAATAGGGAGTCCCAATCCTGATTTATGGGTGCTGGGAGTGGATGCGAACGGCACCCTCCAATGGGAACAAAGTTTTGGATATTCGGGCGCGGACTATGGCACCCAATTGCTTGCCACCAAGGAGGGATCGTATTTGCTTAGCGGTGTTTTAGACGTTACCGCTTCCAATGGACTGGGAAATAAGAAGCGAACTCGGAAGCATGCAGGAGGGGATTATTGGGTGCTAAAACTCGACCGCTCGGGACAACTACTTTGGCGGAATTATTTTGGAGGCTTGCAGACAGACACCCCCTATGGACTGGCTGAAACAATGGATGGCGGTTACTTGATTGTGGGTTCTTCGGACAGTGCCGATACCGATATTACAAACAATATTGGGAGTTACGATGCTTGGGTGGTCAAAATTAATGAAGTTGGGCAAAAACTATGGGAACGGAATTATGGTGGCAGTCAGATTGACAACGCCTATGGTATTCGCCCAGCGGAAAACGGAACTTTTGTGCTGATTGGAGATAGCCGTAGCACAGATTTGCCTAGAGCTTCCAACAAAGGAGGGGCTGATTTGTGGTTTTGGGAGATAGCTTCTGATGGGACCCTTTTAAATGAGAAAACGTTTGGAGGTTCCAGCTTTGAAGTGGGACACTCGATTGAAAGGATTACCAATAAGCAGTGGCTTATTGCTGGGAGTTCCCGAAGTTCCGAAGGGGATCTGATGGTCAACCAAGGCCAAAACGACCTTTGGACTTTGGTTTTGGACAACAAGGGCGAGCAAGTACTATGGCAGCAAACCCTTGGAGGTTCACAAATTGATTTTGCTTACGACGCCACGCAGCTATCCAACGGCACCGTAGTAACTGTAGGTGAAAGCAGCAGTGCCGATGGGGATCTCATTCAAAATGAAGGCTATTCTGATCTAGTCATAATTCTAAATAAATAAAAGATGATCTTACGAAACTGTAGTCTTTTTTTACTGTGCCTTTTGATGGCTTGTACGAAATCTGAAGAAGAAACGATTACCGAATTCGAATTGCATTTTACCCAAAGTTGGAGCGGAACCCCCATTTCCTCAGATGCATTGAATAACGTACAATTTCAAAATGAAGCGGGTGAAAAACTAACCATAGAACGGCTCCGTTATTTGCTTTCAAACATTCATTTGCAACTATCCAACGGAACCAAAATTCCTCTAAAAGCTTTTCATCTGGTGAATATTCAAAAGGAAGAAAGCTTAAAAAAAACCCTAACAACCTTTGTAGCTCCTAAGGATATTGAAGCTGTTTCCATGCTTTTTGGATTTGAGAATGAAACCAATCAAGATGGAATTTATCCAGACTTGAATGCTGTTTCGTGGAATGTTCCTAGGATGCTCGGTGGAGGGTACCACTTTATGCAATTGGATGGAAAATTTAAAAACAAAATGGGTGCGTTGGCTCCCTACAACTTTCATGCAATTCGTGCGGTTGACAAAACCGATCCAGAAAACTTGATATTTGAGGATAGCTTTTTTGAAATAGAGCAGCCCATAGAAGCTACCGCTTCACGTATTCGAATGAGCATTGACATGGATGTTTCACAGTGGTTTGTCAATCCTCATTTGTGGTTCTTGGAATCGGATGCCACGAGTCTAATGCCCAATTTTGAAGCACAAAAGCGCATTGCCGCCAATGGAAAATCCGTATTTTCGATACAAATAGAAAGCTACTAAAATAGTGAGACAGGGTGTTTATTTACTGTTGCTGATCGGGTTCTTGGCTGCTTGTAAAAAAGACGATCCGGAAACGGTACAAGGCCCCACTCCTTATACACTTGAAATTCCCAGTTTATTTGCCGAAAAATTGATCGCTCCAGTGTTTCCAGCCAACAATCCCCTCACGGAAGAAGGAGTAGCCTTGGGAGAAAAACTTTTTTTTGACAAACGTCTTTCGTTGGATGGAAACATTTCCTGTGCCAGTTGTCATATGCCCCAACAAGCCTTTTCCGACCGCCGAGCGGTGAGTCTAGGGATTCGCGGTCAAGAAGGAGAACGCAATGCAATGCCGATATTTAACCTCGCTTGGAATTATGATGATCGCTTCAATTGGGATGGAAAGGCATTAAGTTTAGAGGAACAGGCCTTTAGACCCGTCACACACCCGAAAGAAATGGGTAACAATTGGATCAATGTGGCAAGAACACTCCAAGAAGACGCAGAATATCCCGATTTATTTGAACGCGCTTTTGGAATACGCGAAATTGATTCCATTGTCATTACGAAAGCCTTAGCTCAATTTGAGCGAACCCTAATTTCAGCCCAAGCCCCTTTTGATCAATTTTTACTGGGGCAACGCAATTTGACCTCCCGACAAGAAAATGGCCTGGCGGTTTTTATGGATGAAGAGCGTGGCGATTGCTTCCACTGCCACGGGAATGAAAACAATCCCTTGTGGACAGACAATGATTTTCACAACAATGGATTGGATACGGATTTTGCGGACATAGGCCTTGGAGCCGTAACGGGGGATCCCGCTGATAACGGGAAGTTCCGAACCCCTTCCTTACGAAACTTAACCCGTTCGGCTCCCTATATGCACGACGGACGCTTTCAGACATTGGAGGAGGTTGTCAATCATTACAGTGAAGGGTTAAAGCCTTCAGCAACGATTGATCCCTTGATGAAAAAAGTGAATCAAGGAGGGGTTCAATTGAGTCCCCAGGACAAGGCCGATTTGATTGCCTTTCTTCGATCTTTAAGCGATCCAAACTTTGGCCAGGGTATTGGGTCTGGGGTTGAATAAGATTGCCTTATGCACAAATTGCAGAATGCTATGGCAGTAACATAAGAATCAAGTGCTTTGTCGTATATTTGTTCTGAAAATAAGTTGCTGTAAAACAATGATCAAAGTATCTGAATCTGCCAAAACTAAAGTGGTCACTCTCATGCAAGAAGAAGGTTTCAATCCTGCTGAGGCATTTGTGCGTGTTGGTGTCAAGAGTGGCGGCTGTTCCGGATTGTCCTACGATCTCTATTTTGACACCAAAAAAGCGGAAGATGACAAATCTTTCGAAGACAATGACGTGCAGATCGTCGTCGATAAAAAAAGCTTGCTTTACCTGATTGGTACAACCTTGGAATATTCTGGCGGTTTGAATGGTAAAGGATTTGTGTTCAACAACCCCAATGCACAGCGCACCTGTGGTTGTGGGGAAAGTTTTTCACTATAAAAGAAAAAGGAAAATGGCGTACACCGAAGAAGAATTAAAAAAAGAGCTGGAAAGCAAGGAGTACGAGTACGGTTTTTATACTGATATTGAAGCGGAAACGTTCCCCGTAGGTCTCAATGAGGAGATCGTTCGTAAAATATCTCAAAAAAAGCAAGAACCCGAGTGGATGACGGAATGGCGCCTTGACGCTTTTCGAGTTTGGAAAGAAATGGAAGCCCCCGATTGGCCCAATGTGACTTATGACAAGCCCGATTATCAAGCCATCTCGTATTATTCCGCGCCCAAGAAAAAGGATAAATATGAAAGCCTTGATGAGGTAGATCCTGAGTTGTTAGAGACCTTCAATAAATTGGGAATTTCTCTTGATGAGCAAAAAAAATTAGCGGGAGTAGCTGTCGATATCGTGATGGATTCCGTATCCGTGGCAACGACATTCAAAGAAACCCTGGCGGAAAAAGGGATTATCTTTTGCTCCATTTCAGAAGCCATTCAAGAACATCCAGAGCTGGTTCGGCAGTATATCGGTTCCGTCGTTCCCCCTAAGGATAATTACTTTGCCGCTTTGAATTCGGCCGTATTTTCAGACGGTTCTTTCTGTTATATCCCCAAAGGAGTGCAATGTCCCATGGAATTATCCACTTATTTCCGCATCAACCAAGCGGGTACGGGGCAATTTGAGCGCACTCTTGTGGTAGCTGATGAAAGCAGCTATGTGAGTTATTTGGAAGGCTGTACGGCCCCCTCACGAGATGAAAACCAATTGCATGCTGCGGTAGTAGAACTCATTGCTCTTGACCGTGCGGAGATTAAATACTCGACGGTTCAAAACTGGTATCCCGGGAACAAGGAAGGCAAAGGCGGAGTCTTTAATTTTGTTACCAAAAGAGGCCTCTGTCACAACCATTCCAAAATCTCATGGACACAAGTTGAGACCGGTTCGGCAGTAACTTGGAAATACCCTTCTTGTATTCTTAAAGGGGATTATTCTATTGGAGAATTTTACTCTATTGCTGTGACCAATAACTTCCAACAAGCGGATACGGGAACCAAAATGATCCATCTTGGAAAGAACACTCGTTCAACCATTATTTCCAAAGGGATTTCGGCGGGAAAATCACAAAATAGTTACCGTGGTTTGGTGCAGGTGAATTCCAGAGCCAAGAATGCCAGAAACTTTTCTCAATGTGATAGTTTATTAATGGGAAATGACTGTGGCGCCCACACCTTTCCGTATATCGAGACACAAAACAACTCGGCTCAAGTCGAACACGAAGCAACCACCAGTAAGATTGGAGAGGATCAAATCTTTTACTGCAACCAACGCGGCATAGACACAGAGAAAGCCATTGCTTTGATCGTGAATGGATTTAGCAAAGAAGTCTTGAATAAACTCCCCATGGAGTTTGCCGTAGAAGCCCAAAAATTATTAGAAATCTCCCTCGAAGGTTCGGTGGGATAAAACAAGCAGTATGCTTACAATTGAAAACTTGCATGCCGAAATCGATGATAAAGGCATTCTAAATGGAATTGATTTAGACGTAAAAGCCGGAGAAGTACACGCCATCATGGGGCCTAATGGTTCTGGGAAAAGTACTCTTTCTTCCGTTATCGCGGGAAATGAAGATTATGAGATTACCCAAGGGAGTATCCTTTTTGGGGGGGAAGACATCCATGAGATGAGTCCAGAGGAACGCTCTCATAAAGGGATTTTTCTTTCGTTCCAATATCCTGTTGAAATTCCAGGAGTTTCGGTGACTAATTTTATCAAAACAGCCCTCAATGCGCAACGCAAAGCTGCAGGTGAAGAAGACATGCCGGCAGCTGCCATGCTAAAAAAAATTCGGGAGAAATCGTCTTTGTTGGGGATTGATTCAAAATTTTTATCTCGTTCCCTGAATCAAGGATTTTCTGGAGGGGAAAAAAAGCGCAATGAAATATTTCAAATGGCTATGATGGAACCCAAATTAGCCATCTTGGATGAAACCGATTCGGGTTTGGATATCGACGCACTGAAGATTGTGGCCGATGGTGTGAATGCTCTTAAAACACCCAATAACGCCACCATTGTGATTACGCACTATCAACGTTTATTGGATTATATTATTCCAGATTTTGTTCACGTTTTGTACAACGGAAAAATCGTAAAGTCAGGAACGAAAGAACTCGCCAAGGAGCTGGAAGCCAAAGGGTATGATTGGATCAAAAAAGAAGTAGCTGGCTGATGGAATTCAAAGACAAACTTTTAGACACTTATATCGCTTTTGAGGAAGAATTGGGTCCCAAAGACAGTATTCAAAAGCTGCGGTCCCAAGCCCTTAAAACGTTTGAAAACCTTGGGTTTCCAACTAAGAAGTTAGAGGCATGGAAATACACCTCTCTAAATAGTTTGCTGCAAAACGACTATTTGCTGTTTCCAAAGTCAGAAAAAGCCGTGGAGCTCAATCAAATCAAACACGCCTTTCTTTATGAAATTGACACTTACAAAGTGGTCTTCATCGATGGTGTTCACAGTCCATTTTTGTCCGATACAACCCACGATGGTCTGGATGTTTGCTTGTTGTCTGCTGCTTTGTCCAAACCGAAGTACAAAAAACTTATCGACACCTATTTTGGTTCGGTAGCCGATACTGATGAAAGCATGACAGCCCTGAACACTACCTATGCTCGGGAGGGTGCCTATATCTATATTCCTCCTTCTGTTGTTGCTGAAAAGCCCATTGAAATCATTCATTTATCCACAGGAGATCAAGGTGCCGTTTGGTTGCAGCCACGCAATCTAATTGTTGTGGATACAAATGCTCAAGTTCAAATAGTAGAGCGACACCAGAGTTTGAAAGAACATCCAGTGGTAACGAATTGCGTTACAGAGATTTTTGCCCATCCAGAGGCATTGGTTGACTATTATAAAATCCAGAATGACATGGATTCGGCTTCACTCATTGACAACACCTATATCGCTCAGGACAAAAACAGTCATGTGAGTGTACACACCTTTTCTTTTGGAGGTAAAATCACCCGTAATAATTTGAATTTTTATCAAAACGGGGAACACATCAATTCTACTCTGAAAGGCATTACCCTGCTGCAAGAAAAGCAGCATGTGGATCACTACACATTGGTGCATCACGCACAACCCAATTGTGAGAGTCATCAGGACTACAAAGGGATCTTTTCCGACCGTTCGGTAGGGGTTTTTAACGGTAAAATTTTAGTAGATAAAATCGCGCAAAAGACCAATGCTTTCCAGCAAAACAACAATATTATTTTGGATGATAAGGCTAAGGTCAATACCAAACCCCAGTTGGAAATTTTTGCTGACGATGTCCGTTGCTCCCATGGGTGCACTATTGGACAATTAGATCAAGAAGCCTTGTTCTATCTTCGTTCTCGTGGGATCCCTAAAAAAGAAGCTAAGGCTTTGATGACGTATGCATTTGCTAACAACGTACTAGAAAGTGTTCAAATTCCAACCTTAAAGAAAAAGATCAACAAGCTTATTGCCAATAAGCTAGGTGTCAATTTAGGTTTTGATTTATGAAAGAACGCGTTGCTGAGATTCGAGCTGACTTCCCCATCCTCTCTCGTGAGGTCAATGGAAGTCCCTTGGTGTATCTCGACAATGCCGCCACTTCTCAAACTCCTCAGGCTGTCATTGACGTTATTGTGGACTATTACGCCCGATACAATGCCAATATCCATCGGGGGGTCCATGCGTTGAGCCAGGAAGCGACAGATGCCTATGAAAAGGCACGGCAAACGATCCAAACACATTTCAATGCAGCGCACGCTCATGAAGTGATATTAACCTCGGGAACTACCCATAGTATCAATATCGTGGCCTCTGGGTATTCTGCACTATTGAAGGCTGGTGATGAATTATTGATCTCAGCTTTGGAACACCATTCCAATATCGTCCCATGGCAGATGCTCTGTGAAAAAACAGGGGCACACCTTAAAGTAATCCCGATGCTTTCCGACGGCACCTTGGATATGGATTCCTATACCGAATTACTGAGTGAACGCACTCAATTGGTTTTTGTTAACCAAGTATCAAACGCCCTAGGAACGGTCAATCCGATTTCAGCAATTGTTGCACAAGCGCATGGGGTAGGAGCCAAAGTATTGGTGGACGGTGCCCAAGCGGCTCCGCATATGGCTACCGACCTTCAAGCCCTCGACATCGACTATTACGTCACTTCGGCACACAAGCTCTGTGGCCCAACCGGTGTTGGGATGCTCTATGGAAAAACAGAGCTTCTTGAGACACTACCACCCTATCAAGGGGGTGGAGAAATGATCGCTACGGTCACTTTTGAAAAAACAACCTATGCAGATTTACCGCACAAATTTGAGGCAGGAACCCCCAACATCGCTGGCGGCATTGCCTTTGGAGCCGCTTTGGATTATATCAATGGCATTGGATTAGAGGCTATTGCGGCCTATGAACAAGAATTACTTCAATATGCTACAGAACAGATGAAAGGCATTGAAGGATTGCGCGTTTTTGGTGAAGCTCCCCAAAAGACAGCGGTGATCTCTTTTCTTGTAGGTGCCATTCACCCCTATGACATGGGAAGTATCCTTGACAAAATGGGAATTGCGGTTCGAACTGGGCATCATTGCGCACAACCTATCATGGATTTTTTCCAAATACCAGGTACCATCCGTGCATCTTTCTCGTTTTACAACACTTTTGAAGAAGTTGATCGATTGGTAGCTGGGGTAAAAAAAGCCCAAATGATGTTGGAATAATTCCTAATTTTATAATGTGTCAACTATTCAAGAGATACAAGACGAAATCGTAGCAGAGTTTTCTTTTTTTGAGGACTGGATGCAACGCTATGAACACATGATTGAATTGGGGAAAACCTTGCCTTTGATTCAGCCTGAGCACAAAACTGAGGACAACATTATCAAAGGCTGCCAAAGCAAAGTATGGATTCATGCTGCGTTGGACAAAGACCAATTGGTTTTTACTGCTGACTCCGATGCCATCATTACCAAAGGGATAATTGCCCTTTTAATTCGGGTTTTTTCGCATCAACCCCCGGCTGAAATATTGGCAGCCGATACAAGCTTTATCGATAAAATTGGATTGAAAGAACATCTGTCGCCCACACGAGCCAATGGCTTGCTGTCGATGATTAAACAAATGAAATTGTACGCTGTGGCCTATCAAACCCAACTAAATTAAACCCTGTTATGGCAGAAGTAACTGAAGAAACACAAGATTTAGGAGAAAAGATCGTACGGGTATTAAAGACCGTTTTTGATCCGGAAATCCCCGTTGATATTTATGAATTGGGCTTGATTTATGACGTCTTTGTCAATGAAGCAGATGAGGTAAAGGTCTTAATGACCCTCACCACTCCCAATTGTCCTGTGGCGGAAACCCTTCCCCAGGAGGTAGAAGAAAAAGTAAAGTCCTTGGATGAGGTCAAAGATGCAGAGGTAGAAATTACATTTGATCCGCCCTGGTCACAAGACTTGATGAGCGAAGAAGCCAAACTGGAATTAGGATTGCTTTAGGATGGAAGAGATTGTCAATCGGGTGGCGAAAAGCCCATTAATCACTATTGATTTAGAAGAATTGCGTCCTTCTGGAAATCGCTTGGTTGTGGATTTAGCCCATTGGTTAGAATCGGGTTTTATCCTTCGTGAAAAAGAATTTCGTCAGGCACTGATCTCGCATGATTGGTCGCAATATCATAATCAATTTGTGGCTGTGCAATGCAGCAGTGAAGCCGTATTGCCTGCTTGGGCGTCCCTATTAGTCACTACTTATTTACAAGCGGCGCAATTGGTGGTTTGGGGCGATATCCACCAGTTGGAGCAAGCGATTTATGATCAGGCCATCGCGGCTTTGGATAGCCAAAACTATCATGGAAAACCCCTGATCATCAAAGGTTGTTCGGATCCCAGTGTTCCCCAATCGGCCTATATTAGACTGATTCGCAAATTGCAACCCATCGCCAAAAGTCTCTTTTTTGGTGAAGCCTGTTCCTCGGTACCGCTTTATAAGGCAAAAAAATAACGACTTTGTCAGCGCGCAAGCTTGTGATTCTTACCTATTATTGGCCTCCTTCTGGCGGTTCGGGGGTTCAACGTTGGGTCTATTTCACCCACTACCTCAAAACCCTTGGATGGGAACCCATTGTGATTACTTTGGATCCAAAACAGGCTTCCTATCCGCAAGAGGATAAAAGTTTACAAGCCCTTACCCAAGACATTCGCATGATAAGAACACCAACTCGCGAGCCCATTCGCCGCTATGCGCGTTGGTTTGGAAAAGGAAGTATACCACAGGGAGAAGTACCCCAACTGCATTTTTTTCAACGGGTGGCTGCCTTTATTCGGGGTAATTTTTTTATTCCAGATGCCCGAAAAGGCTGGATTCCTTTTGCCCAGAAAGCCTTGCGTACCATCTTGGAACAAGAAACGATTGATTGGGTAATTAGTACGGGACCACCCCATTCCACTCATTTGGCTGTGGAACCCTTGCGGCAAGCCTTTGACTTCCGATGGTTGGTGGATTTTCGTGATCCTTGGTCGGAACTGTTCTACAATCGTCAGTTTTATCGGTTGCCCTTTGCAGTTCGTAAAGACCAAGTGTATGAACAAAAGGTACTCCAACAAGCCGATGCCGTGCTAACCACCGTGGAGGGGGAACTCCACCAGAAGCTGCAAGCCAAAGCTCCCGCACAGCGTTTTTTTGCTTTACCAAACGGTTTTGATGCCGATGCTTTTACCAAACACCAGCGAAGTCAACGCCAAGGAGAGTTTCATTTGGTATATACCGGTTTACTGACCCATAACCAATCGTATCCCGCACTCTTAAAGGCCTTACAACAAATGAAGAGCAGCTTACCGCTCCGCATTTCCTTGGCAGGGCAAATGGAGTTGTCTTTGGTAAAAGACTTTCAAACAGCCTTGCCGGAAGCCATAGTTGACTATCATGGTTATTTGACCCACGCAGAGGCTTTAGCCTTGATGCATACGGCTGATGTTCTGATTAATTTTATTTTTGAAGGCGCCCATACGCAAATGATCTCCGGTAAACTACTAGAGTATATGGCCACAGGTGTTCCCATCTTGTCGTTAGGGGATCCTCAGTCTGAAGCGGGTGAATTACTTGACCAAGGAACCGCCGCTGCTATGATTGCTCCTTCCGATACCCAGCAAATCATTGCCTTTTTGGAAAAAGCCCAACAGCAAAAAGGGCAGTGGATTAATGGTTTCTCGAATAAAAAAGACTGGACCCGAGAAGGAATCACAAAGCGATTGATTCACGAAATACTTCAAAAACCAGTCTAGTCCAAATTGGGATTGACTTCCCAGT
>CALITN010000087.1 GCA_938041595.1 uncultured Flavobacteriaceae bacterium
AAATCAATTCCCCCGGATCTATATAATTGATACTTCCAAAAAAGCATATCAGATCAAATTTGGTATTGCCATTTATCTGTGAAGTATATTCTATGTTCGGATGTGGCAACGCCTGTTGCAACATGAATTGACTCAGATCAAAACCGACTGCCTTTTGGCAAAAGTCAGCCAAGGCTACAGTAGAATGCCCAGTACCACAACCGATATCTAAAACCTTAGAAAATACGTCCTCCCCCAAGCATTGGCTCAAAATAAATCGATGCAAGGGAGGGCGAAAGGCACTGTAATGGCGAGCCGTATAGGCATCATAAATCTCCATAAGACACGAAGATACATGCTGCTTTGGTGCAATGCAAGAATTACTATATCAAGCTGCTTTAAGTGATTTTTATACAATACACTAAATTTCTTTTTATAATTTTGGACAAACTATATTATGAAAAACGCACTTATTTTAGTGGTTCTTATCACTCTTGTGATTTTGTTTTTGTACTGGTATGCTGGATATTCGTCTCGATCTGGATTCGCAGTTGATCAAAACAACAATAATGTACCTGATGCCTGGGAAAATAAAGTAGGCTGGTTTTTCAAGGCACGTAACTTCATCATCCTGTTTTTGGGTGTCTTAATTGGTTATTTTGCAGCATTAGTTATTCACAACCCTTAGAACGAAGTCCCATTCGAACAAAGCTCTATCCTGTATCTCTACACCTTTCTTTAAAATTTGGGGTAGACAATAAATCACACACTATCCCGTTTGACATTTAACAGCTTTGTGTTTTTTTGAATTTTAATCAAAAAAGCACTGATAAACACTATATTATGCAAAAGCATTCTTTATTGACTGTACTCAATTATCGTATTCTTATCATATTGATAGAAACACTACTTGTCTATTTTCTGTATTACAAGTACAATTTCAAGCTAAGTGTCGATTTCACCATTCTCAGTATCGCAATTGTATTTCCCATTGTGTTTTCAATCACCAGTGCTTATCAAAAACGTCAAGATGCTTTGTTTACCTTCAATGTTCTACGAAACAAAATGATTGAGTTGAGCAACATCTATTTTTCTGTAGAAGGGACTACCAAAGGAGATTATCAAAAGCTTTTTAGCGCACTCTCAAACATCCAATCACTAGTCATCAAACATCTTATCCAAGATACAAGAGATGGAATTTCAGAGATTCGAAAAAGCAGAAAAGATATCTTTTTTCGGATTGATAATGACAAGCAGCATTACAACGAGCGAGAAAAAGACAGTTTGATCCGGGTAAAAAATGAACTATTCCAATCGATTGAAAAACTTTTTTCAATCAAACATCACCCGACTCCTAAATCGCTGCGAAAGTATTGTTTGGTCTTTATCTACTTGTCTCCCTTTATCTACAATGGGCAAATCTTATTTGTCAATAGTATAGATACGGGTCTGAAAAATATCGTTTCGTTAGTTATTTCTTCGCTTATTGGTTTTGTTCTTATGGCATTATATAACGTTCAAGAGCACATTGAAAATCCTTTTGATGGGCAGGGAATGGATGATTTGGACTTTGAAGCCATTCAAATGAACGAGTACGAACAGTTAGGCTAAATCGACAGAAATATCTTTTCAAAGCTATTGATGCTACAGAAGAAGTCATTTGAACACTAGATTTCGTAATATTGATCTATGAAAGGTTTTGTCAAGGGGCTTAAACTATTTTTATTTGTTGCAGTACTTTTTTTGAATTCTTGTACGGAGGAACCACTTTTGCCTCCGCTCCTCGTAAATGAAATACGCGTTACCCAGGTCTCACAAGACTACTCAGCCATTATTACCTTAGACTCTACGAGCATCAAAAGAGATCGCAAAGATGGATCACTTGTTCAGGCTTCCATCAACTATCAAGCGCAAGTTTATGAAGATATTGATTCTATCCAATGGATTTTCGAAGGCGGTACCCCTCCCAAGATTAGTCAGGTTTTGAACCCCAGCGTGGACTATACGGGCTATGGTCATTTTCCGTCGCAAGTTATCCTCACCAAATACGATACCCTATCTGACAACAAGATTGTTGTCCGACGAGACACCGTGACTCCCAATGAAAATCTAAAAGTCTACTTTGAGGAAAAAAACTGGGACGCCAGCGAGTGGATCATGGACAGCGGCCCTTCTGGGACCAGTTGGAACCCCCAACTTCCTTCGGCCACAAACAGCGAAACTGCCAACACATGGACCTCTTTCCCCTTTAGCA
This sequence comes from uncultured Flavobacteriaceae bacterium, assembly GCA_938041595.1. Taxonomy (GTDB): domain Bacteria; phylum Bacteroidota; class Bacteroidia; order Flavobacteriales; family Flavobacteriaceae; genus UBA11891. The sequence continues at coordinate 2,234 of CALITN010000087.1, forward strand.
ATATGGTTATTTTAAAGGAAACAAATATTCTAACAAAAGCGGTCCCCTATCGGCGTACGGCCAGCTTTAGCGGCTTTAATAACCAGCGTATTCGGATATCTTTTGATTATAAAGTAAATCAAAAAGGAACAAATCGTCGCTTTACGCGCAACAGTCCTAAATTTGATCTAGTCGTCAATGGCTTTAATCGTCTTCAAATCAAAAAAACTCTAAACAATGAATACCAAATAGCTTCGGTCTCCCTCGATGATGCCACAGATTTTGATATTGAAATCATCAAATATCCAGGCTTGGCCCAAGCCGCATGGGAGCTCACACCCACTAGCCTTCCAGCCGTATGCCAGACTACGAGTGCTAACAGTACTGCCACCGCAAGCGCAACCACTAATAGTAGTTCAATCAACACTGGAAGCATAACAACAACCCTCTCCCAAACAATGAGTAGCTCAACAGCCACAATCACTGGCTCTAATACCGCTTCAGGAAGTACTTTAGACTCCATACTACTGTTTGAAGAAAGTAACAATCTCAATCGTATTTTTGGCTATGTCTCAATCCCAACTACCCAGACAGGCTATTTTTATTTACAATACAACACTGCAACCGAATCCTATGTTTTTGGGACGGAGGATCAGAACAACCTTATCCTTTCTGCTCCCTGTCCCATCGAGCTGAATCAAGGGAATTACAAGCTTTTTGTAACACTTGACGAGGGCTTTCCTTCCTCTTTCAATGCAGTTAAATTAGGCGTCTCAGCCACATTATCTGATACTATTTTAGACCCTTACTTTTTCGATCTTTACATCAAAAATTTTAAAATCGAAGCCTACTAAATCCACTATTGCCGAGACTTAAGAAACCTGTGATTTTCTTTTTTATCACTCAAAAAGTATTTCCTTCGAACTGCTTTCCCAAGGGGATTTTGGATTTCCCGTCATTTAAAGTCAAATAAATTATACATTTGAGCTAACTGAAAAAAAGAAATATGTTATCAAGTATACTTTTGTGTGTTACCTTACTCATGAACCAACCAGATCCAGTAGTCGGAAAATGGACTAGTGTAGATGATGCGACTGGAAAAGAAAAATCAGAAATTAGTTTATATATAGAAAATGGCAAGTTATACGGGAGAATAGAGCGCTTACTTTTACCTGAAGATGCTGGCAAACTATGTGTGGAATGCCAGGGAGATAAAAAAAACCAACCCATCGAGGGATTGGTGATCGTTCAAGGATTAGAAAAAGATGGCAATAGTTGGGTGGATGGAAGTATTCTCGATCCCGCCAATGGAAAAAACTATAGCTGTACCATTTCGCTCAATCAAGACGGCACCTTAAATGTAAGAGGCTATTTAGGGTTCTCCTTGCTTGGACGCACCCAAGTTTGGAAACCCAAAAAATAGATTCTGAAGGCCCTTTTTTTAATATATAGTTGTTTTTTGCTGTTTATTAGTGTTTTAGGATGTGCTAATGACATAAGTGACACAGAAGAGCCCTGTCTTGGAGAAAAAAAATTCGAAATCGCTTGTATTGAGATTTTTCAGCCCGTTTGCGGCTGTGATGGGAAAACCTACTCCAATTCTTGCGTTGCTGGAGTGGAAGGCGTCTTGCGGTGGGAAGCCGGTGAATGCAGTCAAAAATAGCCCTTTGATATATACTAAACGCCCCGTCAATTCACTTAATGTTGGGGTGACCCTAGCACTATTGCTCTGCGCCTCCGTTTTCAGTCAAGATTCATATACGCTAAAGAAAACAAAAGAAATACAAGTGGATGGTGTTCTGGGGGCTTCCGAATGGGAAAACGCCGTCAGCGTGCCATTCCTTTATGAAGTTACACCCAACAACAACACCCCTGCAAAGAAAGAAACTGTAGCTTACATTACCTATGACAACCTACACTTGTATATTGCTGTAAAAGCCTATGATACGCCCGAAAATATTCGAGCCTCCATTCGGCCACGAGATGATTTTAAGATGCTTGGAGACGATACGATCTTTGTGGCTCTCGATCCTTTTACCGATGCCAGAAACAACCTCCTATTGGGTGTCAATCCCGTAGGAAGTCAGCTTGATGCTCGGGCAGTTAATGCCACCAACGATAACGACCGCTACGACACCAGTTTTAATGTCAACTATGAATCCGCAGGACAAATCAATGCTGAGGGCTATGTGGTCGAGTACAAAATTCCTTTCTCAGAAATTCCCTTTCCGGGAGGACGCAATCAAAAATGGCATTTTCGGATCGGTCGACGCTATTTTGAAAATGGGAATGAGGTGGAAATTCGCACTCAAACTTTTGACCGAGACAATCCCTGCTTAGTTTGTCAGACCACTCAAGAGCTTGTCTTTTCTGATATTACTATTGCCAAACGTATTGAATTTTTACCCTATGTTACAAGCTCTATTGTGGGTGAACGAGAAAGTGCTTCAATAGAATATGACCCACTTAATATTGATGCCGGACTAGGGGTCAACCTTGACTTGAGCAAAAATACCGCCTTGGAGTTAACACTTAATCCCGATTTTTCTCAAGTGGAAGCCGATGTCACCCAAGTGGATGTCAATTCTTCCTTTGCTTTGGAGTATCCTGAGCGTCGGCCATTCTTCAGTCGAGGTACGGGCATAGTAAACTTTGAAAGTGATTTGTTCTACACCCGAGCAGTCAACGATCCCATTTTTAGCGGTAAGTTACTCAACCAAGGACGCAAAGACCGTTGGTATGCTTTGGCAGCCCTGGATCAAAATTCACCCTACAGAATTGCGGGTGAAGACCGTTCTTATTTGGGTAATGCTGGACAGAGTTTTGTAAGTGTCATTCGCTATCAATATCTGATTACCAACAAATCCCGTTTAGGGGCTTTCAATATGAGCCGATTCTACGAAAACGAAAGTCGAGGTATGCTTTCGGGAATCGACGGTTTGTTTCTTATCGGATCCAACTGGCGAGTGATATTTGAAGCCGCACTCAGTCAAACCACAGAAGGTAATCAAAACTGGATTGAAAGCAACGACAGTTTTAACGGCTATACCGTTTCCTTGGATGGAGAATCATTTAGGGGGCATAGTGTTTATTTTCAGGCTTATCGAAATACCGAACATTGGAAAAGTTATATCAAGTTTCAGGACATTAGTCCCAACTTCCGAACCGATGTAGGATTTGTTGTCAAGAACAACCGCCGCTGGGCGACGGTCTATCATCTTTATCAAAGCATCAGCGATCGCAAAGGACTACAATCCTACGGCTTTGGAACCAAAGCAGATGTCAATTATACTTTTCAAGGCTATTTGAAAAATATCAGTGTTGATGGAATTGCACAAGTCAAAACCTTCGGGAATACAGATATGACCTTCACCTATGACTGGGATATTTTCAAAAACTACTTGGGA
>CALITN010000088.1 GCA_938041595.1 uncultured Flavobacteriaceae bacterium
ATGCTACTTGAAAAAATTACTTCCCCCGAGGATGTCCAAAATCTTTCTGATTCGGAAAAATTACAGTTGTGCGATGAACTTCGTGAGCGGATTATTGCTGTAGTAGCCAAAAACGAAGGCCATTTGGGTGCGAGCTTAGGAACTGTAGAACTAACTGTAGCACTGCATACCGTCTTTACTAGCCCCGATGACAAAATTATCTGGGATGTGGGACATCAAGCCTATGGCCACAAGCTCCTTACTGGACGCAACGCTGCTTTTGACAGCAATCGCCAATGGGGCGGTCTGAGTGGATTTCCCAGTCGGGAAGAAAGCCCTCATGATAGTTTTGGAACGGGTCATGCTGGTACCTCGCTTTCAGCAGCCTTGGGTATGGCATTGGCCGCAAGACTTCAGGGCAACCCCAACCGATGTCATATTGCAGTAATTGGCGATGCATCCATCGCAAGTGGAATGGCTTTTGAAGCCCTCAATCATCTAGGAACCACAAAGGCTAATGTTCTAGTTGTTCTCAACGACAATGCCCAAAGCATTGATTCCAGTGTGGGTGCCCTCAAAGTCTATTTTGAAAAAATTAAAACCAAAAACACCCCAAGCACCAATCTTTTTCAGACGTTAAATATCCCCTACAGCGGCCCAATCAACGGACACGACCTACCAACTTTATGCCGCAAATTATCCGAAATGACTTCCATTGAGGGACCTCGAATACTTCATATCGTTACCACCAAAGGCAAAGGTCTAGCAGAAGCTGAAAAAGACCAAGTACGCTATCATGCCCCTGGGAAATTTGATCCCCTTACGGGGAAAATCAACCATGCTGCCAAAGGCAACAATCCAAAATACCAAGAAGTCGTCGGTAAAAGTTTGGTCGCCTTGGCAGAAACCAATAAAAAACTCGTAGCAATCACACCAGCTATGGTTACTGGTAGTGGATTGAGTGAATTCTTCAAACGATATCCTGGAAGAGCTTTTGATGTTGGAATTGCAGAGCAACACGCACTAACCTTGGCCGCAGGTTTTGCTACTGCTGACCTACAGCCTTTTGTTGTGATCTACTCTACCTTTTTACAACGGGCTTATGATCAATTGATTCACGATATCGCCTTGCAAAACCTTCCTGTGGTTTTTTGTATCGACCGCGCTGGCTTGGTTGGCCATGATGGCCCCACACATCATGGGGTGTTTGATATTGCTTTTTTGCGGGGCATCCCCAACATAACACTTATCGCCCCATCAGATGCAGAGCAGCTACGAAACTTTCTTTATACCCTTCAGGAAACTCCCCAAGGCCCTGTTGCCATTCGCTATCCGCGTGGCTATACCAACCAAACAGACTGGGAAAAACCTTTCAAAAAAATCCCTTGGGGTAAAGGAAGTATTCTTAAGAAGGGGAATTCTTATGCCCTTATCAGTGTGGGGCCTCTGAAACACCATTGCCAAACAGCCCTCAAGCAACTTAAAAATCCAGCTGCTTGGAGCCACTATGATCTTACATTTATCAAACCATTGGATGAAGCGCTCCTCCATGAAGTATTCCAACAACACCATCAAGTTGTCGTTGTTGAAGACGGTGTGCGACATGGCGGAACTGCCAGTGCCATACAAGAATGGGCACAAGAGGAACAATACAACATTCCTATAACGGCACTAGGAATTGACGATTGCTTTGTCCCTCACGGAAAAACAGAAATTCTTTACCATAACCAAGGGTTGACTCCAGAACGCCTTATTGAAAGCTTACATCAAGTAGTATCAAAAAAGGGGGGATAGGGTTCTTTTTTTCCTCTAAGAAAACAGTATTTTAGAAAAAAATTGCGCCATGGCCAATCCAAAACGACTCTTTCTCCTTGATGCCTATGCTTTGATTTTTAGAGGGTATTATGCCTTTATCAAAAATCCTCGCATCAACTCCAAAGGCATGGATACTTCGGCCATCATGGGGTTTATGAATTCTCTTTTGGATGTGATTAAGCGCGAACGACCCGACTATCTGGCGGTCTGCTTCGATAAAGGCGGATCACAAACCCGCACCGAGCTCTTTACAGACTACAAAGCCAATCGAGACGAAACTCCTGAAGCGATTCAAATTTCCGTTCCCTACATTCAGCAACTGCTCGAGGCCATGCACATTCCAGTGGTGGTCAAAGAAGGTTATGAAGCGGATGACATCATTGGCACCTTAGCCAAACAAGCCGAAAAGGAAGGGTTTGACACCTATATGGTAACCCCCGATAAAGATTTCGCCCAACTGGTATCCGAGCACATCTTTATGTACCGTCCAGCACGAATGGGTAACGGCATTGAGATTTGGGGTATCCCAGAAGTACAAGAAAAATTTGAGGTGGAAAGACCCGAACAGGTTATTGATTACCTCGGAATGATGGGAGATGCGGTGGACAATATTCCTGGCCTTCCCGGAGTGGGCGACAAAACCGCTAAAAAATTCTTGAAGGAATTCGGAAGCATGGAAGCTCTATTAGATAATACCGATCAACTCAAAGGGAAAATCAAAGAAAAAATAGAGGCCAATAAAGAACTTGGATTGCTTTCCAAAGAATTAGCCACCATTCTATTGGATGTCCCGGTGACGTTTGATGCCAAAGCCTATACTCTGTCAAAACCAGACACGGAAGCTGTGAGCAAATTGTTCGAAGAATTGGAATTCCGACGAATGCAGGACAATTTCAATAAGATCTTTTCTGACGAACCAACACCCAAAACAACTGCTCCGAGTCCAAAAAAAGAAATTCCGACCTCCGGTGGATTCGACCTCTTTAACCAACCTGGGTCCGGAACGGAATTCATCGAAAATAAAAATGCACTTGATGCCGTAGAACACTGGTATCAGACCATTGATAGTCCCGCAGGACAACGACTTTTGCTCCAAAAGTTACTGGAGCAAAAAAGCGTTTGCTTTGACACAGAAACGACCTGACTTGATGCCCTACAGGCCGAACTGGTAGGTATTGCTTTTTCATGGGAAAAAGGAAAAGGATATTATTTGGTCTTACCGGAAGACTTTAACGCTTGTCAGTCAATTGTTCAACAGTTTCAGGCTTTTTTTGACCATCCAGGCATCGAGAAAATTGGACACAATTTAAAATACGACATCAAGGTGCTTCTCAAATATGGTATCAAAGTAACTGCGCCTATTTACGACACCATGATCGCACATTATCTGATCAATCCAGACATGCGCCACAATATGGATGTATTGGCGGAAACCTATCTCCAGTACCGTCCGCAATCGATCACAGAACTTATCGGTAAAAAAGGGAAAAACCAACGTTCCATGCGAGAAGTTCCCATTGCCCAACAAACCGAATATGCTGTGGAAGATGCCGATATTACTTTTCAACTCAAACAACATTTTAGTCAAGAATTAGCGAGTGGGGGCACTCAAGAACTGTTTGACACCGTCGAATTGCCCTTAGTTCCCGTATTGACTGCCATGGAAGCCGAAGGTATTTGCCTCGATACGCCTTTTTTGAATGAATTGTCGATACAGTTACAAACCGATATTGACGCCTTGGAAAAAGGGATTTTTAAACAAGCAGGGGAAACGTTTAATCTGGCCTCTCCCAAGCAGTTAGGACCCATTTTATTTGATAAACTCAAACTGGTAGACAAGCCCAAAAAAACCAAAACGGGTCAGTATTCTACCGCAGAAGACGTGTTGTCCTATCTGGCCAAAGACCATCCTATTGTTGCCAATATTTTAGAATGGCGTTCCCTTCAAAAACTTCAGAACACCTATGTAACGGCACTGCCACAGGAGATCAACCCCAAAACAGGTCGTGTGCATACGGTTTATAACCAAGCGGTCGCTGCCACTGGACGGTTAAGTAGCAACAATCCCAACCTACAAAACATCCCCATTCGTACCCCGAGGGGTCAGGAGGTTCGAAAAGCCTTTATTGCCAAAGATGCCGATCATGTCTTGCTAGCAGCAGACTATTCTCAAATTGAGCTCCGCATCATTGCCGCCTTGAGTAAAGATCCCGCCATGGTCAGTGCTTTTCAGGAAGGTCAAGATATTCACACCGCAACGGCTGCCCGTGTTTTTGGTGTGGCTCCAGATGCGGTGAATCGTGCACAGCGTAGCCAAGCAAAAACGGTCAATTTTGGAATCATTTATGGAGTTTCGGCCTTTGGGCTAAGTCAGCAGACAGAACTCAATCGAACAGAAGCCAAAGAACTGATTGATACCTATTACGCCAGCTACCCCCAACTGCGAAACTATATGAGTGACCAAATACATTTTGCTCGAGAACATGGCTATGTGACAACAGTGCTTGGCCGTCGCCGATACCTCAAGGATATCAACTCTCAAAATGCTGTGGTTCGTGGAGCGGCCGAGCGCAATGCCGTTAATGCTCCCATCCAAGGAAGTGCTGCCGATATCATAAAACTGGCTATGATCCGTTTGCAGCATCGTATTCAAGAAGACGGATGGCGAGCTAAAATGCTCTTGCAAGTGCACGATGAATTGGTTTTTGAAGTACCCAAAGATGAACTCGATGATTTTCAGATCCTTGTCAAAAAAGAAATGGAACAAGCCTTTACCCTCGACGTTCCCTTAGAAGTAGATTTAGGCGTTGGGCAAAATTGGTTGGAAGCACACTAGTGTTCATTTTAGTTTAGGACGGGCTTCCCTATTAGTCGTTTTTTCTGACAGTTTTTGAAAAAATAGGTTGGTCTTTGGAATCCCTATTTAAAGGATTATAAGCAGTTATCTTAATAATAACTGACAGAAGCTGTATTTTCTTTTTACTTTATATACAACACCAAATCTTTTATCATGAAGTCATTATTTTTAAAATTGGTTTTATTCTGTAACATTGTATTTGCGCAAGAGATAACAATGTTTGACGATGGGTTTACCTATCATTTTTATGAAGATCAAAATCGGATAACCTACAAGGAAGTTAGCAACCGAATCTCCAAACACTCCTTAGCGGCTGCATACTGGAAAAAAGCTCGAATACAAAATGTTCTTGTAAACGGGATTTTACTTTCTGATTTAGCTATATTGATGTATATCAACTCTTCAAAAGACCCTTTTTCAAATAATAAACAAGTTGGTTTAATTAGCAGTTATCTTTTTATTTCGAGTATTTCAATCATTTGGCTTGCCATTTCTCGACAAAAATCAAAAAGGAGGGCGATTCTGAGATATAATAGTCTATTTGACAAACATGAATCGAAACAGGCTGCGGTAAAATTAAAGTTTCATCCAACCCTTTTTTTTCCACAAAACGAAAAAAACAATTGGCTAGTGGCCTAGCGGTGAGGCTTAAATTTTGAAAAACGATCTCCCCGACTCCTCTTTGCAAATCCCGAAGGCGTTTCTCTCGTTACCTTTTTAAAGATCCTATTAAAATAGGACAAACTTTCAAAACCCGATAAAAAGCACGCCTCGGAACTGCTCCTCCCGGCTAATAACTCGCGTTTGGCATGGGTAATGCGATAACGGTTTAGGAACTCGGTAAAGGTATAGGTGGTATGCTTTTTAAAATAGCGACAAAAGGCTTCCTTAGTCAAAAAGCAGTGTGCCGCCACTTCTTCCAAGGGGATTTTACGCGTATAATTTTGATCCACAAAAGCATAAATACGTTGCAAACGTTTCTGTTCCTTGGCGCCATAGCGGCTTTCTACCGGTTCGGAGTGTAGTAATTCATACTCCGATGCCTGTGCCAATTCCTCTAGGACGGATAATACTTGCAAATAGCGATCAAAAGGAGTTTGCGTTTTCATGGCAAAGAGTCGCGTTCCAATGATTGCTTTCAAAGCGCCTTTAAATGCAATCCCCTGCTTGGCTCGTTGAAATAATAATTCAATTCCGGCTAATTCAGGAACATTGGCAAGGCTGTCTGTAACAAAACTCGGTTTAAGATGCAAGACCACCTTGCGATAATCGGTCTGTAAACCATAATCGAAATTCAAGTGTGGTATATTGCTCCCAATCAATACCAAATCGCTCTGATGATAAGTAGAAATATGATTCCCTACATGCCTTGTTCCTTGCGAGGCTTCGATGTAAACCAATTCGTATTCAGGATGAAAATGCCAAAAGAACAAATCGCTCAAACGCGGATCAAACATCATTGAAAACGACTGTGGGGGATTTTGACTAAGGGTTTCCAAATGCACTTTCATAATCCTAAATTAATTTATTTTTTTAATGTGTAGGTTCATAATATCAATATAGTTCAATTTTTAGCTAAACAACTGCAAGTTTCCTGCCCAAAGAAAACGCAACTTAGCCTATATAAAATATCTACGATATGGAATCAGCATACCAAAGTGAGCACAAAGACATCCCTGGAAATCCGTCCACAGCTAAAAGCAGTCAGCAACAATTAAATCAACGCCGCAACGGCGAGCCATTGCGAGCCTTAACCGAAGAACAATGGCAGCATTGGATCACCCAAGGGTATGTTGTGGTACCCAACGCTATTTCGAGCCAACAAGTAGCACAAACCGTCGCACTTCTTTGGGAGTTTGAAGAAAAAGACCCCAATGATCGGAAAACATGGTATGCCCCACCAAGAGCAACTATGGAGATGAAAGAATTAGTAGGCACTGGCATGGTAGAAATCTATAATCATCAGCATCAGTGGACCAATCGCCAAACCCCTCGTGTGTATGACGCTTTTGTGGATGTGTGGGGAACTGAAAAACTATGGGTAACCATCGACCGAGCCAATTTAAATTTCCCAGCACCAAAAGCCCAACCCCAAAAAGGATTTATCCATTGGGACTATGATCCCGACACCAAACCCCAAAACGTTCAGGGTGTTTTGGCACTATGCGATCAAACTGATCCTGACATGGGTGGCTTTCAGTGCATCCCATGGTTATTTCGTAATTATGAGTCTTGGCGCGCCACGCAACCCGATGATCGGGATCCATTTCAACCGGACTTGAAAGGATTGAAAGACAAGATTGAAAAAGTTCCTTTAATGGCTGGAGATTTACTAATTTTCCATTCTGGTTTGGCACACGGAATACGCCCCAACAATAGTGACGATAAAATACGTATGGCTCAATATATTTCCATGATGCCTGCCGAGCCAGACAATGAAGATTTGAAAAATTGGCGTATCAATTCTTGGAAAAAACGCATTGCCCCTGAAGGCTATGCTTTCCCCGGCGATCCACGCAACTGGGAACAAACCCGATATGAAACGGCACAATTGAGTCCCCTAGGGGAAAAACTTTTAGGATTAACCCCTTGGTAAATGGATTTACAGCTTAAAGACAAAAAGGTGTTACTCACGGGAGCCACCCGCGGGATTGGCTATGGAGCAGCTCGACGCTTTGCTGAGGCCGGCGCAAAAGTATGGATTCACGGTTCCCGAAAGGAAAGCTGTGAAACGGCCCAAAAACGACTATTGGAAGAGTTTCCAAAAACTAGCATCGCTATCAGTCCTTGCAATTTTGAAGATTCCCAAGCAGTAGCGGAATGGATTACACAACTTCCAGCCATGGACATATTGGTTAACAACCTCGGGGTCTATCGGTCCGAAGATTTTTTTAGCATGTCCGACGAATGGTGGTTTAAACACTATGAGATAAATGTGATGAGTGGAGTGCGCCTGAGTCGACAGATGCTTCCACTGATGCTGGAAAATAATTGGGGACGTATTCTGTTTATTTCTAGTGAGTGTTCACGCTTGGTCCCACAAGATCTCATTGCATACAGTGCCAGCAAAGCCGCTTTAGAAGCAATTAGCCGTGGCTTGGCGAAAACGACTCGAAACACTGGGGTGACCGTCAACAGTTTACAGCCGGGATCAACGCTGACAGAAGGAGCCATTTCCTTTTTGGAAGACCAAGCCGCCCAAACCGACAGCACCCCAGAGCAGGTGGCTAGCGATTTTTTTGTTTCGCAACGTCCCGCCTCTACCCTACAGCGATTTGCCCAGGTGGACGAAGTAGCAGCCACTATTGTGTATTATTGTAGCCCGCTCGCTGCAGCCACCAATGGAAGTACAATTGCGGTAGACGGTGGCAGCACCTTGGGTGGTTGATTCACAGCAGCTCAAAAGCCCGAAAAATCCCCGTGCTCAAAAGAATGAGCCTATTGGCGAAAAAAGTGACTTGAATGTTGACAAATAATAAACTGAATTTGTACATTTGCAGCCCTGTAAGCATTATTTACAGCCAATTAAACAAATTATTGTGGATACATTAAGCTACAAAACGATTTCTGCCAACGCCAACACTGTGAATAAAGAGTGGGTCGTGGTAGACGTTGCCGGCCTTCCTTTGGGGCGTGCCGCAGCCGTCATTGCTCGCCTGTTACGCGGGAAGCACAAAACTAATTTTACCCCCCACGTGGACTGTGGTGACAACGTAGTGGTCATCAACGCTTCACAGGTTGCTTTGAAAGGTAACAAATGGGAGCAAAAAGAATACATTCGCTACACTGGCTATCCTGGTGGACAACGCGTTTTGAATGCAACACAAATGCACCTCAAAGGAGGACACCGTTTGGTAGAAAAAGCTGTCAAAGGGATGCTCCCCAAAAACAAATTGGGTGCTGAATTGTTCCGCAACTTAAGAGTTTTCGCTGGAAGCGATCACCCGCATGATGCACAAAATCCAACTGTTATTTCAATCAACGAACATATCTAATGGAAGTAATTCACACTATTGGACGTCGTAAGACCTCTGTTGCTCGCCTCTATTTTTCTGAAGGAAAAGGGAACATCACGGTCAACAAAAAAGATTATAAAACGCATTTTCCTACTTCCATGTTGCAGTACAAAATCGAGCAACCGATGCTACTCACAGGAACCGAAGGTGCTTTTGATCTAAAAATCACTGTTAAAGGTGGTGGAATCACTGGACAAGCCGAAGCCGTTCGCTTGGCAATTTCCAGAGCGCTTTGCCAACACAATGAAGAGCATCGCGGAGCGCTTAAGCCAGAAGGTTTGCTAACACGTGATCCTCGAATGGTAGAACGCAAAAAGTTTGGACAAAAGAAAGCGAGAAAGAAATTCCAATTTTCGAAACGTTAATACTAGTACCCATAAGGTCTCTTCGGAGACCTTGCTCATTTATATATTGAACCAGTTGCTTGAACCGCTACGGCGGGGATTAGTTTAGCATCTAAATAAGTTAAACATCTTATTGCTATACCTAAGGAACGTAAACTAAAAACTATGGCACAAACAGAAGTAAAAGACTTACTCAATGCAGGCGTCCACTTTGGACACCTTACCCGAAAGTGGAACCCTAATATGGCGCCCTACATCTATATGGAGCGCAACGGGATTCACATCATCAACCTTTACAAAACAGCGGCAAAAATCGACGAAGCCCAAGAAGCGCTAAAAAAGATTGCCGCTTCTGGTCGTAAAATCCTTTTTGTTGCTACCAAGAAACAGGCCAAAGACATCGTTGCTGAAAAAGCAAAAAATGTCAACATGCCTTATATCACAGAGCGTTGGCCCGGAGGAATGCTCACAAACTTTGTAACCATTCGCAAAGCAGTTAAGAAAATGGCGGCCATCGACCGCATGAAAAAAGATGGAACTTTTGAAACCCTTTCCAAAAAAGAGCGCTTGCAAGTGGATCGTTTGCGTGCGAAGTTGGAAAAAAACCTAGGTTCGATCACTGATATGACACGCCTACCAGGCGCTTTATTTGTTGTGGATATCAAACGTGAGCATATTGCCATTAAAGAAGCTCGCAAATTGAAAATTCCAATCTTTGCAATGGTTGACACCAACTCCGATCCAAGAGAGGTTGAATACGTAATCCCTGCCAATGATGATGCATCAAAGTCTATCGAAAAAATCTTGACATTGGTCTCTGATGCTGTAGCCGAAGGCTTGCAACAACGCAAACAAGAAAAAGAAGCAGAATCCAAAGGAGAAACACCAGAAGTGACTCCAGCCGAAGAAGCTCCAAAGGCAGAAACTCCTGAAGCGGAGGCCTCAGCAGTCGAAACACCTGCCGCCAAAGAAAAGGCTCCAAAAGCCAAAGAAGCATCTGCTGAAAAAGCGGATACTGAGGAAAAAGCTACTGAAGAATAACATTTACTAACACTTAAAATACACCACAGTGAAAATTACTGCATCTGAAGTCAATAAACTACGGCAAGCCACTGGCGCCGGAATGATGGATTGTAAAAAAGCCCTTGTTGAATCGGAAGGCGATTTCGAAAAAGCGGTAGAAGTACTGCGTAAGAAAGGACAAAAAGTAGCCGCCAACAGAGCCGACAGGGACTCTACAGAAGGGGCTGTGTTAGCCAAAGTCAATGGCGACCAAACCGTAGGTGTGGTTGTGTCCGTAAATTGTGAAACCGATTTTGTTGCCAAAAACGATTCTTATTTAGCCCTTGCGCAAAGTTTGGTTGATCATGCCTTGGCGTTTGAAACAGAGGAGGCTTTCTTAGTTTCTGACTTTCAAGGCATGACCGTTGCTGAAAAACTTACCGAGCAAACGGGTGTTATTGGAGAAAAAATTGAGATTGGTTCTTTCAAACGTTTAAGTGCTCCTTTCGTAGGTTCATACATCCATGCTGGAAACAAGATTGCAACTTTAGTAGGGCTTTCTGCTCCATCGGAAAAAGCTGCTGAAGTAGCCAAGAATGTCGCTATGCAAGCCGCTGCAATGAATCCTATTGCCTTAAACGAAGAGGGAGTGGATGCTTCTATAATCGAAAAAGAAATCGAAATCGCCAAAGACCAATTGCGTCAAGAGGGAAAGCCAGAAGCTATGTTAGACAATATTGCCAAGGGGAAAATCAAGCGTTTCTTCAAGGACAATACCTTGGTTAACCAAGACTACATAAAAGACGGGAAACAATCTGTTGCGGCCTACGTAGAATCGGAAGCTCCTGGAGTAACCGTTACTGCTTTTGAGCGTGCCGCTTTGGGATAGAACTTTATTATATACTGCTAAAAAACACCCACTTTGGGTGTTTTTTTGTTTTTGTATCTTCCCATTATGGATTCGAAAAAACGATGCCAATGGTGCCTTGGTGACCCCCTATATGAGAGGTATCACGACACGGAGTGGGGGGTTCCTTTACGGGATGACCAAAGCCTGTTTGAATTTCTCATTTTAGAAACCTTTCAAGCCGGTCTAAGTTGGATCACCATTCTCCGCAAAAGGGAGCATTTTCGGTTGGCATTTGATCATTTTGACTATCAAAAAATTGCGCGTTACCCAGAGTCCAAAATAGCATCCCTACTCAAGAATTCTGGAATTGTTCGTAACCAGCTTAAGATTCGGGCGACGATCAACAATGCGCAGCGCTTTATCGAAGTGCAAAAAGAATTTGGCAGCTTTTCAAAGTACATTTGGGCCTTTGTAGCAGACCGTCCGCTACAAAATCAGTTTGCTCACCAAGATTTCATTCCAGCGACCACACCACTAGCAACACAAATCAGCAAGGATCTTAAAAAAAGAGGGTTCAAATTTGTAGGTCCCACTGTCATCTATGCCCATATGCAAGCTACTGGGATGGTCAATGACCATGTGGTAGATTGTTTTCGATATCTGGAAGTCCAAAAAAAATCTTAGAAAGGCAGATCGTCCTCAACTTCATTTGGGCTATCACTAGCGGGTTCAAATGAGGTTGGTGGTGGCATTGGTGGTGCTTCGTTGGATACCTGTGATTGATCCATCGCATCAATACGCCATCCTTGGATAGAATTAAAATATTTGGTCTCTCCTTGAGGATTTACCCATTCACGTCCTCGCAGGTTGATCCCAATTTTCACGTTTTGACCCACTTGAAATGCATTGAGTAATTCGCATTTGTCTTGGACAAATTCCACCATGATATGTTGGGGGTATTGTTCTTCGGTGGTGATAACTACTTCCCGCTTTCGGAAGCCATTGTTACCATAGGTTTTTGTTTCGTCTAGCCATTTGATTTTACCGGCAATTTCCATAGAATCCATGTTTGCTATAAAAGTAACAAAAGTTTGGCGTTACACCTCTTTTTTCAAATTGACTTATCTTCGTTACTAAGGACTTTCTTCCATGCGCAGCCTTTCCCTTTTAGAACGAATCAAAAACAGCTGGCTTTTCGTTGTTTTTGGCATTGTGGCTCTGATTCTTTGGAACACCAATCTTCTTTTTGATCGTCTGAAAACAGAAGAGCGCAAAAAAATGGAACTATGGGCGATGGCCCAAAAAGAATCCATTCAGAATCAGGCGCCAACAAATTTGACTCTGGAAGTATTATTGCAAACGGGAACCAATCCGATGATCCAGGTGGATGCCCGCGGGCGTATTATTGGATTTAAAAATATTGCCTGGCAGGCCTCTCAAGATTCTGCCTTATTATACAAACAATTAAAACGCTATAAGGCGCAAAATGACCCCATTCCCATCTATTTTAAGATTCCCGAGGAATCTACACCGCTCGTGGATCAAAAACTTTACTACGGAGATTCCAGTATGCTGCTCAAACTGCAATACTATCCCCTCGCCCTGCTTTTGATTATTTTTCTCTTTGGCTTGGTGCTTTATTATGTCTTCAAAACCATTCGGATTTCAGAACAAAACAAGCTCTGGGCGGGAATGGCCAAAGAAACGGCCCACCAAATTGGCACGCCCCTTTCTTCCATGTTAGGGTGGATTGCTTTAGGAAAAGAAGATAGTCTGCCTAGAGACACTGATGCATTTACCGAAATGGAGAAAGACGTTCATCGATTACAATTGATCACAGAGCGTTTTTCCAAAATTGGCTCCCTTCCACAGTTAGTCCCCCTAGACTGGGTTGCAAGTATCCGGACTACACTTCAATACCTAGAAAATCGCAGTGCCGAGCAAATTCATTTTTCCATTACCTATCCTGAAACGATCGTTGAAATTGAAGGGAATTCCGAACTTTTAAGTTGGACTTTGGAAAATCTTGTCAAAAACGGAATTGATGCCATGAAAGGGAAAGGCACTCTTCATCTACGGATGGAAATTGATGCTAAGAAAGCAAGACTCTATGTGCAAGACGAGGGCCAAGGGATTCCCAAGGAACACCGTAAAAAAATATTCAGCCCCGGATTTAGTACCAAAAAAAGAGGCTGGGGGCTTGGGCTTTCATTGGCCAAACGTATTGTGGAACATTACCATAAAGGCCAATTGGAAATTGTAAAAACAGCGGTAGGAGTGGGTACTACCTTTTGTATTAGTTTAGAGCGTTCCCGCTAAAAGGCTTCTTGAATTTTTTTTGCCAAACTTTCAAAGGCTTCTGGAGACATTGTTGCTTTTTTTTGAAAAGTAGCATCCGTCATTTCATTGAGCGGAATTAAATGCACATGTGCGTGGGGTACCTCCAAACCAATAACACTCAATCCAATTCGCTTGCATGGAACAACCTCACGAAGAGCTAAGGCTACCTTACGCGAAAAGTTCATCAAGTCGTTATACGCTTGTTCTTCTAAATCCATCAAACGATCTGTTTCTTTTTTAGGAATACAAAGGGTGTGTCCTGTAGTATTTGGATTGATATCAAGAAAGGCAAGGTGATGCTCGTCTTCTGCGACTTTGTAGCACGGAATCTCACCCGCTACGATTTTGGTGAAAATACTGGCCATCTAGTCGCGACTAATGGTGAGCACCTCCAAACCAATGGTGCCGTTTGGAACTGTAATTTCGGCTACTTCACCAACAGATTTTCCCAATAATCCTTTTCCTATTGGGGATTCTACAGATATTTTACCACTGGCTAAGTCTGCTTCAGACTGTGCCACTAGCTTATACTTTACTGTTTGGTTGTTCACTTGATTTTTGACTTCCACCGTAGAGTGGATCAACACTTTTGAGGTGTCGAGATCCGATTCGTTGATGATCCGTGCATTGGCTAAAATCGCTTCCATTTTGGAGATTTGCATTTCCAGAAGACCTTGGGCTTCTTTGGCAGCATCATACTCTGCGTTTTCACTCAAATCACCCTTATCACGCGCTTCGGCAATGGCTTGTGAAGCTTTGGGACGCTCCACATCTTTGAGGTGATTAAGCTCATCTCGTAATTTTTTCAACCCTTCTGGGGTATAATATGATACTTTACTCATAATTTTAGCTTGAAAATAAATCCTTAGTAGTAGGTAGGATGTTAAACAAATATAAGGAATTGAATTTTTTTATTAAAACCCCGTACGGCATTCTTGGACTGTTAATGTTGAGTATGGTAACAACTTGTACCAAAAATACTATTGTCCGTAATCCCTATATCTCGGATGTAGCTGTCAATTATCAATTGAACCTCAACCTTCCACAATATGATGACTTGCGCTTTGTTGGGGGTAGCGCCTACGTCTATCAAGCGGGTCTCAATGGGGTTCTTTTGTTTAACCTCAATGGTCGCAACTTTCTAGCATGGGAAGCTACTTGCCCCAACCACACCCCTCGCACTTGTTCCTTACTTGAACTCAATGGCGTTTTGGCACAATGCAGCTGTGAGGACTTTCAATATAGTCTTGCCAATGGTCAACTCCTCAATGGAGGAGAAAACGCGACTACTAGCTACCCGATGATTAACTATCAGGTGGAAGTGTTTGATTCTTTTCTTACAATAACCAATTAAAAGCTCAGCGACATCCCCACTAGAAAATGTGTCCCTGCCTGTGGGTAAAATCCAGCACCTTCAATGGTAGTAGTCTGTCCTGGATTGGACCAGTCATCATCATAGGTATAGAAATAGCCATTGGAGACATATTGTTCGTTGAAAATATTATTGATCAAAAGATTTAGCTGTACTTCTTCAAACCATCGCTTGGGATTCCATCGATAGGAGGCGTTGAGATCCGACACAAAATACGATGGGAGCTTTGAAATTGCGGAATCAATATTTCCCATATACTGAGCCCCGATAAACTTTGATAAGAGAGCTACTTGAAAATTGGTGTTTGGAACAAATACCAAGGCATTACCGGCAATCACTGCTGGTGAAAAGGCTAGTTGAGTGTTACCTAGACGGGTCAGCTGTCCATCACGTTGGAAGAAATAATCCTGATTTTCATTACGACTCAGGGCAATATTGGGCTGCCACAACCATTGTTTTGCAAGAGGTATCTTGGCCTCGGCTTCTATCCCTATTCTTCGGCTATTACCAATGTTTTCGCGAATGGGATTTCCCACGGCATCCAGAGCACCAGTAAGCGCCAATTGATCTTGATAGGCCATCCAATAGGCATTGATCTGTAATTGAAGATTGGACTGCTGTAAACGCCACCCCATTTCAAAATCATTTAACTTTTCGGGTACTGGATTTCCATTTTCATAATCCGTTCGGTTGGGCTCTCGATGGGCTCGAGCAAATGAAATAAAGAAACGTTGCGCTTGCGAAGCCTTATAGGTGATTCCCGCTTTGGGATTAAAAAAAGAGAAGTGATCGTCAACGGCAAAAGGAGACGGTCCAGCGACTTGTCCCACCACTTCATATTTTACATTTCGAACTTGTAAATCCAAGTACCCAATCCATTTTGAGGAGAACTCTTGGGTCCATTTGGCAAAAACACTCGTCTCAATCTTTGTTCCTGTGTTCTCATAAAAGCGATGCCGCGGGAGTACATCCCCAGCTTGTTGCGCCCATATCAATTCCCCATAGTGATCCCCAATATATTGACTGTAAAGGGCTCCTAGGTTAATTGTTGAACTCCCGTTCTGATAATTGACCCCCAAATTGGCTACATAATAATCATTATCTAACCATTTGCGTTGGACATTTTCAGTGGCTGTTACATCAACATCTCCTATTCTTATGGCGGCTAACTGCAGATAATCAAAGGTGGTGTCGCCTCCAAAACTAATATTTTCATCTACCCAACGATCGTAATATTCCTCATAATATCCCCGACCATAAGTGTAGTTTAATCCTAAGGAAAAATCCCAGCGTTTGTTCAATTGCTGTGTCCAATGAAACTGGTAGTGATCTTGTTGGTAATTGTCTACCTGATTCTCATAATAGCCTGTTAACTGTCCATTTGAAGAGTATATTCCCCCAGCAGGATTATAGGTGCGATTGTTTTTTAGGGTCGCTGCATCCACCCCATACCATGACTGGTAGGTGATTTCATGGCCGCCAAAACCCAAAAGCTTGATCAGTGTATTTTCATCTTGATAGGCCGCTTGTAAGAAACAGGACTTTAAGTTTGAAGAGGCTCGATCCACAT
>CALITN010000089.1 GCA_938041595.1 uncultured Flavobacteriaceae bacterium
AGCATAATAACTATGTACAAGATACATATGATCATTTTCTTGGATGCCTCCAAAAATTGGGCCTTGAAGATCAAAAATAGTGTTCCATCCCATTTGGGGGATTTTACCACTGGAAAAACGTTTCACGGCACCAGGGATAATTCCCAAACCTCTAGTAGGTCCTTCTTCCGTAGATTCAAATAACAATTGCATTCCCAAACAAATGCCCAGAACGGGCTGCTTTAATTTTGGAATAAGTTGGTCTAAACCTGTGGCTGCGAGCTTTTGCATGGCCATACGCGCTTCTCCTTGACCGGGAAAAATCACTCGATCGGCATGGTTAATGCTTTCGGGATTGGCCGTGAGGGTTGCATCTACTCCCAATCGCTCAAGGGCAAAGGCCACACTTCGAACATTTCCAGCACCGTAATCCAAAATGGCTACTTTCATATGATTTGACTTTTCATTAGAGAACTCCTTTGGTTGAGGGTAGGATTCGCTTGTCTGGATCTCGTTTTACAGCCATTTTTATTGCTTTAGCAAAAGCTTTAAAAATCGCTTCTATTTTATGGTGTTCGTTTTGTCCTTCGGCTTTGATATTAAGATTAGCTCGTGCGGCGTCCGAAAAAGATTTAAAAAAGTGCATAAACATCTCCGTAGGCATCTTTCCGATATATTCTCGCTTGAAAGTCGCTTCCCAAACCAACCAAGGGCGTCCTCCAAAGTCTATGGCTACCTGAGCCAGACAATCATCCATAGGTAAACAAAAACCATAACGCTCCATTCCCATTTTATCACCGATGGCACTATCAAAAGCTTCTCCCAAAGCCAAGGCGGTGTCTTCGATGGTGTGGTGTTCATCTACTTCCAAATCCCCATTTACCTTGAGTTCTAAATCCATTTGCCCATGCCTAGCTAATTGATCGAGCATATGGTCAAAAAAAGCAATTCCCGTATCAACACTACTTTCACCGGTACCGTCAAGGTTCAGATTAAGTGAAATTTCCGTTTCCTTGGTGTTTCGCTCCCAACTAATAGCTCTGCGTTTTAGTTTTAAAAAGCTATAAATGGCTTCCCATTTCAGTGTGGTTAGTGCTACTGCATTTTTCCATTCAACATCATTCAATTCTTCCTGTCCAGGAGTCGTATCTGTCCCCATGTAGATTCCTTGACATCCAAGGTTCACAGCCAATTGCATGTCAGTAGGACGATCTCCTATAACATAAGACCCTTGGAGATCATACGCTTCGTTATCTAAGTAATGATTTAGCAAAGCAGTTCTTGGTTTACGTGTAGAAGCATTCTCTTCAGGAAAACTTTTGTCGATTAAAACCTTGTCAAAGGTGACCCCTACTCCTTCAAAGGTCTCCATCATTAAATTATGCACAGGCCAAAAGTGATCTTCGGGAAAACTATCGGTACCTAAACCATCTTGATTGGTCACCATCACCAATTCATAATCAAGCTCACGAGCAATTTTGGAAAGATAAATTAAAGCGTCGGGATAGAATTCTAGTTTTTCAAATGCGTCAAGCTGATAATCTATCGGAGGCTCCTTTACAAGCGTTCCATCACGATCGATAAAAAGTACTTTTTTCATAATTATTTTAGGGTTCTTAAAACCTTAATTAATTGGTTGTTTTCAGTTACTGTACCAATACTGATTCGCAGACAGTTATTGCACAAAATATTTTTTGATGCATTGCGTACAACAATGCTGTGATCCAATAATTGTTGGTAACGCAATTGACTATCGTCTACTCGGATCATAAAAAAGTTGGCATCAGAAGGGAAAATTGTTTTGATAAAGGGAAGGTCCTGAATTGCAGTAATAATCCGCTCTCGTTCTTGAGTCATTATAGCCACCATTTGTTTGACATGATCTTGTTGATTTTCGATCTGCTCATAGGCTGCCTCAAGGGTTAGATCATTTAAATTGTAGGGAGCTTTAACCTTATGCAGCCCTTCAATAATATTTGGATGCCCAAAGGCCATTCCCAAACGAGCCGCAGCCATCCCCTGGGCTTTTGAGAAAGTTTGAAGAACCAATAGGTTGGGATACATAGCCCGCCAACTTAAGGTTGATTCCTCTGGGCTAAACTCAACATAAGCCTCATCAATCACAAGGATGCCGGGGAAAATCTGTGCAAGTCGCTGCAAGTCTTGGGTTGCAAAGCGATTCCCGGTAGGATTGTTCGGTGTAGGTATAAAACAAAGTTTTGAGTGTGGTTTGATGGCTGCCTCAATGGCAGGCATGTCCAGTTGGAAGGATGCTGTTAGGGGCACCTCGCACACATCCACTTGATACAACTGAGCAGCGACCTTGTACATCCCAAAAGTGGGAGGACAGATCAATATCTCTTCTTCACCAGGTTCACAAAAAGCCAAGACCAATTGGTTGATGATTTCATCGCTTCCATTGCCTAAATAAAGTTCGGTGGGTTTTACTTGGCGCCATTCACATATTTGAGATCGCAGCTTTTGTTGCATTGGGTCGGGATAGCGATTATAGGGCAACTCAAAGGGATTTTCATTAGCATCCAAAAGAATCATCGCTTTGGTATCCTCTG
>CALITN010000090.1 GCA_938041595.1 uncultured Flavobacteriaceae bacterium
AAAGGGAGCATCTGTTAGGAAGCGAACTTCATCCCCTTCTTGAACTTCTGTTCCTTCTTCCATCTCACCCACCCGAAGTTTGGGTCCCTGGAGGTCGGCTAAAATGGAGGTATTGGTATTGAGTTTTTCATTGAGACTTCGAATCATTTTGATTCGTTGGGTCACATCCTCATAATCGGCATGAGAAAAATTGATTCGAAAGACATCGACACCACTCTGTATCATCTGCTCCATCACTTCGGGGCTGCTTGAGGCAGGGCCCAGTGTGGCAACTATCTTCGTTTTTTTTTGCATTAGTCAAATATTAAATTCAATTCGGTTGGTTGTTCATCCAGAGCAACCTTATAGGCCATTTCAAAAGGTGCAGAACGTATCGTTTCCTCACTAAAAATAGAAAGGCTTGAACCGTATTGCAAAATAAAATAGTCTACTGTATTCAGTTTCGGTGCCAAATATACTTCTTTTGTTTTGGGTATGTCAAACAATGAAAAGCCAGCTTGACTTTTTTCTTCATAAGAGTAACGATTGGAAACCAGTTCCATGTGAATGCCTTTGCTTGGGACTTCCCAATGGAAACGTTCGAAAGTTGCTTTTTTAGGCCCTAATAAAACAGCTTTTCGATGGCGGCGAAAACTTGTTTGAAAGTACTTATTTAGTGTAAAAGCAACTTGATAGGGTACCAGACTGGTGTGAATAGCCCAGAGATCGAAGGTGTCTTCAGCAACAGATTCTAACAAATAGTGTTTTCCCATGGGATTACAAATTCAATTTGTAATAGGCGCGTTTGGCTGCTTTTTCTTCAGATTTTTTCTTTGATATCCCACGTGCTTTGACCAATACGCGATCATCAATCATAATCACGGTAGCATAATTGATTTTAGGATCCAGACCGGCATCTTTTTTGGTGTAGAATTTGATTCGGAGTTTCTTTTTCTGTCCCCATTCGATCAGGGTACTTTTATAACTTAAAATGCGACTGTCTAGGGTCTCTAAATTCACATGTTTGTCGATGATTTTGGTCAATACAAATCGTTTACAGCCTTCATAGCCTTTTTCGACAAATACAGCTCCAACGAGTGCTTCCAGAAGATTCCCATTGATATCAATGCCAAAACTGGCTTTGGGATGGGTGCTTTCAATCTGCTCTAATAGCTTCATATGAGTACCGACGGCATTTAGATTTTCACGACTGACAATTTTGGCCCTCAGATTGGTCAACTCCCCCTCTTTTGCTTCTGAAAAATGGCGATATAGAAAAGCGGATACGATGGTGCCCAACATGGCATCGCCTAGAAACTCCAAGCGCTCGTAATTGATGGTAATTCCTTCCTCATTGCGAAGATTCATAGAGCGGTGGGTAAAGGCTTCCTCATAGATAGACCAATCCTTTGGCGTAAATCCAAGAATCTTTTTCAATTGGGTATGAAAAACCCCGCTTGGAGTCAAACGGGGTCTAAGTATGGTTCTAAAGAGATTCACATCCCCAAATTAGGAAATTTTCTTGAAAGCAACACAGGCGTTGTGCCCTCCAAATCCAAAGGTGTTGGATAGAGCCACATCAATTTTTCGTTCTTGGGCTTTTCCAAAAGTAAAATTGATTTTTGGATCAATGTTCTCGTCTGCCGTTTGGTGGTTGATTGTCGGGGGTACAATTTGATGTTTGATCGCCAAAATAGAAGCAATGGCTTCGATGGCTCCCGCCGCTCCTAACAAGTGACCTGTCATGGATTTGGTGGAGTTAATATTCATATCGTACAAATGTTCCCCAAAAACTTCTTTAAGGGCTTTTGACTCGGCAATATCTCCCAAGGGAGTAGAGGTTCCATGCATATTGATGGCATCCACATCAGAAATTTCGAGTCCAGAATCCCTCAAGCAGTTCTGCATTACTTTGATTGCTCCCAAGCCTTCTGGATGAGGTGCTGTCATGTGGTGTGCATCAGCAGACAATCCACCGCCAACCAATTCGGCATAAATGGTTGCACCGCGCGCTTTTGCATGTTCGTATTCTTCCAGTATAATTGATCCAGCACCTTCTCCAAGGACAAAACCGTCACGGTCTTTATCAAAGGGTCGAGAAGCTGTTTTGGGATCGTCATTTCGGGTGGACAGGGCGTGCATGGCGTTGAAGCCTCCCATCCCAGCAATAGTGACACAGGCTTCCGATCCGCCACTGACCATAATATCAGAGTAGCCAAGTCGGATATAGTTTAAGGCATCTATCAAGGCATTGGCCGAGGAGGCACAAGCCGATACTGTTGCAAAGTTTGGCCCTGCAAAGCCATGTTTTATAGAAATCAGTCCAGGGGCAATATCCGCAATCATTTTTGGGATAAAGAATGGATTGAAACGAGGACTTCCGTCCCCAGCAGCAAAGTTTAAAACTTCATTTTGAAAGGTCTCGAGACCTCCAATTCCAGCTCCCCAGATGACACCGATTCGATCCTTGTCAATCTTGTCAAGATTCAGACCAGCGTCCTGTAAAGCTTCGTCGGTCGCCACGATGGCGTATTGGGCAAAG
>CALITN010000091.1 GCA_938041595.1 uncultured Flavobacteriaceae bacterium
TCCCACCATTCCGGACCGATATAGGGCCCCCAAAACAGCAGACTAAAAAGCAAACCATAGCCTACGAGCGGCCCTCGATCTTTCCAGTTTAAGGATGGGAGCAGAAGAGGAAGCCATAGTAAAGGCAGTAATTTGACCGCAACCCCTGCCGCAAAAAAAGCAGCACTGGGCCCCCATCGTTTTTGTGTATAAAACCAAACACCCCAGGCTGTTGCCGCTAGCATCAAACCCTCCCCATGTAAATTTCCCACTCCCTCGATCAACAGAAGTGGATTTAAGAAATACAAAAAAGCGGATTCTAGGGGAAGCTGATAATACTGAAGGATTTTTGTAATGGCAAAAAGAGCAAGGAGATCGCCAAGGAGTAAAGAAAAACGAAGTATTCCAAGCTGCATCAAGAGATTGTTGGCTCCCAGTTGAGCGGCTAGGTAAAATAACAACTGACTTGCGGGGGGGTAATTGGAGTAGTGCTGTTGACTCAGAGGCCCCATTCCCTGATAGAGTTCTCGTAAAAAGGGTGTTTGGATTTCTTTTAGAAGTGTTTCTGGTGCGTAAGCGTATGGATTGATTCCCAGTACTTGTAGTTGTCCATCCCATAGAAAACGGTAAAAGTCCTGCGATAGTTCAGGGATGTAATTCCAGAAAAAAAAGCGAAAAAGAAGTCCAAGTAGGAGTAGGATTGTAAAGGAAAGCCGACTCCGAAGCAAACAACCCAAACCCACAAAAGCAAGACTGCAAAAAATGAGCAGCTCAAAACTGTCTGTGCGATCCTCAAGCTGCGCCAATTGAAAATAGGCAACACTGCTCAGCAGGACTCCCAACAAGGGGAGTAGGTTGCGGTGAAATATTTTAGTGACGTCCACGAATCGATTGTACAACAACATAGCTGAACCCTACAAAAAGCATAGAGTGAAATGCTAATAGCCCTAAGTCTCCCTCTATTCCTACCGTAAAGGCACTGTAGATACCAAACAAAAAGTACAAAGCCAAGACGGTCTCCCACAGTATATTGATGGATAGATTTTGGGCGAGATATTTGTTGTTTTTCCAGGAGTCGTTTAATGAAATTAAGTTGAATTTTGGGGTTCGCACAAAAGCCGATTTTTTGCCTCGATGTCCTTCCAATATGGCTAAGCTGTTGTGCATCGATAAGCCCATGGCAACGGTGTAAAAAACGGCAAACTGTGACAGATAGTTTGCAAAACCCCGCCATCCTCCTTGGTAGCGTTGCCGATACATCTGCCAATAGCTTATCAAAAAAAACAGTGTCGAAATTATAAACAAACTGCTAAGATGGAAGTACCCACTAAAAATGTCCCATTGTGCTTTGATATAAAGCATGGGAACACTTAATACCGCAACGGTTAATACACTTAAAAACATACTGCTGCTTAACAGATGCATGCTCGCATGGAATTTGGTTGCTACTGATATTTTTGGATTGCTCCACACGCGGCGAATCATTTTTTGAAAATTCTCTGCTCCTCCTTTGTTCCAGCGAAACTGCTGGGTACGAATAGCACTCATGGTGATGGGTAATTCGGCTGGAGTTTCGAGCTGTTCCACATATTTGAATTTCCATTCTTTTAGTTGGGCGCGGAAACTCAAATCCAAATCCTCCGTCAGGGTGTCGCCTTCCCAGTTCCCAGCATCTACAATGCACTCTTTGCGCCAAATTCCTGCGGTGCCATTGAAATTGATGAAATGCCCTTGGCTGTTTCTCCCTGTTTGTTCTAAAGTGAAATGGGCATCCAAAGCAAAAGCTTGGATTTTGGTAAGGAGGGAATGGTTTTTGTTGAGATGTCCCCATCGGGATTGCACGACTCCGATATTTTCCTCTTTAAAATAGGGAACCGTTCGAAGCAACCAGTTTTTGGGTGGAAGAAAATCAGCATCAAAAATAGCAATATACTCCCCTTTGGCATGGGCCAAGCCTTCTTTTAAAGCACCGGCCTTAAAGCCTTTGCGTTCGGCTCGGCGAATATGCTCAATGTCAAATCCTTGTTTCTGGTATTCTTTTACGAGCTGGGCAGTGAGGGCAACAGACTCATCGACGGAGTCGTCCAATACTTGTATTTCCAGTTTTGATTGGGGATAGTCCAAAGCGGTCACGGCTTTGAGAAGTCGTTCGATCACATAGAGCTCATTAAAAATGGGAAGCTGGACACTGACCATGGGATAGGAGTCCCCCTGATTAAAGTCCCATTGGGGACTTTGGGAGGGGTTTTTCTGGGATTGGTTATAGTTCCATGCCAACATTGCTTGGGTACTACTAAACACGAGAATAAGCACAAGTGCTAGGGAGTATAAGACGATGGCTACCCACGCAAGGCCTAACCAAAGAATATTCCAATCCATAACTTTTTAAAAGTAATATTTAATGATCCAACCGATGATTTTGACACCCGCAAAGATAGTGCCTTTCACAGTCCCAGACACTTTGGATTGTCCGATACGTCTTTTGTAACTCACCTTCACTTCCTGATAAGGAATTTGATATCGGAGTATTTTGAGTTGCATTTCTACCGTCCAGCCGTAGGTTTTATCCACCATTTGAAGTTGTTGCAAGCGATCCCATCGAATCGCGCGAAAGGGCCCTAAATCCGTAAAACGACTCCCATAGAGCCAGCGCATGAGGGTGCAAGCTAGGGCGTTGCCAAATTGCTGCTGGGGAGTGAGGGAGCCTTTTTCCCTTCCTTGTGCATGTCGAACTCCTAAAACAAAATCTACCGTTCCTTCTTGGATTGGATCGGTTAGGAGTGGTAATTCCTCGGGATAGTCCGAATAGTCACCATCTAAAAACACAACAATATCTGGTGGATCAGCCGAAAGAAAATCCAAGGCTTTTAGACAGGCATAGCCATATCCTTTTTGGGCTTCGTGCACCACAAGGGCTCCGGCTTTTTGAGCCACAGCAGCGGTGCTATCAGTAGATGCGTTATCGGCCACTACGATACGAGCAACGGTTTTAGGAATTTCAGCAATAACTTTCCCGATAGAAGCGGCCTCATTAAAGGCGGGAATAACGACGGCAATTGATGGCTTAGGGGGCATCTAAAGGATCCATTAAATTTCCCAGAGGATAGTCGGGTCTTTCGCTACGATTGGCCACGGGTCCATTTTCCAATTTTAATACGCCTCGAGGACATACCTCAGAGCAAATGCCACAGCCCACACAAGAGGAGCGCACGATATTTTGTCCTTTTTGGGCATAGCTTCGGACATCAATCCCCATCTCACAATAGGCGGAGCAGTTGCCACAGGAAATGCACTGTCCTCCATTGGTGGTGATTCGAAAACGGGAGAGGATACGTTGTTGAAAGCCTAAGATCGCTGCCATAGGACAGCCAAAGCGACACCATACCCGACTGCCAAGCAGTGGGTAAAAACCGACCCCTAGGACCCCGGAAAAGGCTGCGCCAATTCCAAAGCCGTACCATTTACGTAGGCTATAACTGGAGATTCCCAGTAGGTGCCGATCCCCAGAAAAAAGTTGAATGCAGAGGATT
>CALITN010000092.1 GCA_938041595.1 uncultured Flavobacteriaceae bacterium
TACCGTTCCAGAATCAATCCAACGATGCTCTGCTCGAATCCATCCAAAAAGATTGACTTGTCGGGTGATGGGATAGCTAACGAACAACTGTTCCCAAAGGTTGTTTTCATTCACTTTGCTCGTCCCTACGCCATTACTGATGAATGTGTACCCAACAGACAGGCTTGCATTTTTGGATATTTTTCTTCGAAAGGAAGGACGAATTAAAATTTGATCTTGCGTTCTGTAAAATTCCTTTGTGCGGTAATGTGTTTCCAACAGTAAACTGTTAGTAGTTGTAAGCGAATAGCTTGTAAACAAGGCATTCCACGCATTGAACTGTTGTTGTTCTTGTGCATTGATTCGACTGCTTAAAGCCATAAAAAACAAACCTAAAATTCCAATGGTTTTTCTCATTCTATTCTGTTTTATTGGGGAGTAAAGGGTTTTCATCTTCCGTATCACCTTGGTCTAGGGTTTCCACTTTCCGCAGCTTGGAAAGCATCATCTTCGTCCGTGTGGTTACTAGTTTATTAATTTCTTGATCCGCCTCACTGATTTTCTTTTGGGCTTTTTCCAAAACGCCTCCAAACATTTGAAACTCTTTCTTGACAGCGGCTAATATCTGCCAGACCTCACTGCTTCGCTTCTGAATCGCAAGGGTTCTAAAGCCCATCTGCAAACTGTTGAGCATGGCTGCTAAGGTTGTGGGGCCTGTGATTACGATTTTGGACTCACGCTGCAATTGCGCAATCAAATCGGGATGGCGAACTACCTCAGCGTATATGCCTTCTATAGGTAAAAACAATATCCCAAAATCAGTCGTATAGGGTGGATCGATATACTTCTGAGAAATATCTCGCGCAAACTTTTTGATACTTTGAAGCAGTGCACGAAGTGTACTTTCAATCAGAATCGGATCACCATTTTCATAAGCCGACTGAAGACGGATATAATCTTCCTGTGGAAACTTTGCATCTATCGGGAGATAGACAGGGCCTTGCCCATCACTTTTCCCAGGAAGTTTCAATGCAAATTCCACAATTGCATCCGATCCTTTTTTGGTTTTGACATTGGCTTCGTATTGCTCTGGGGCAAGAATCTGTTCCAATATATTAGCCAGTTGGATTTCCCCTAATACCCCTCGTGTCTTCACATTACTCAGTACTTTTTTCAAATCACCCACGCCGGAAGCAAGGGTCTGCATTTCACCCAGTCCTTTTTGAACACGCAACAACTGTTGGGTCACAATTTCAAAAGACTTGCCTAAGCGTTCTTCTAGTGTTTTATGGAGTTTTTCATCCACAGTTTCCCGCATTTTTTCCAAGCGCAGTTCGGTAGTTTTCACTAATTCATCTTGCTTTTGACTCATCGCCTCAAACTTTTGCTTTTGCAATTCGTTAAAAGCCTGTACATTCTTGGAAAAAGCTTCCTGAAAATCTTTCAGGGTGGTGCGTTGCTCTTCACGATCCTCCTTGGCTTTTTTGGCAATCGTTTCAATCAGACGATCTAGGCTTTGGCTAAGCTCTAACCGATTTTCTCGTAAACTACGTTGTAATTCTTCTCGGTTTTTGGCAAATTCTTCCCGTAATTTTTCTTGAAGCTGCTGTCCAGAATGGGACGTCTGCTTGCGAAATACGAGAAAAAGCACCAATCCTAAATTCACCACTGACACCAAACCCCACAGAAGCTCCATAGCTAACACATCTTTTTGTTGACAGTAAAAATAATGGAATAAGTGGTATTAAGAAAGTTCATAAAAGGCATTTAATTTCGTAATTATGAATACTTGCCGAAATTGAGTAATGCCTCAAAAAAATTACATTCTTAAAATCTAAATAGTCAAAAGAGAGCTCTGCATGGAACCAGTGATCCACAAGCCTGCATCTTCCTGCACCAAAAAAATGAGATTGTTTTGTCAGGGCTTCTTAGGCACCTACACAATAACTAAATAATTCTTTCCACCAACGCATCGTAATCGTATTTATATACTCATAACTGACGCAATGCGCATTATATTGTATAGCATTCGTTTTTTTTTGTTTCTTTAATCGAAAGTATCAAAAATGAAAAAAACACTCCTCTGGTCCTTAACCGCTGCCATTGCAGGCTTTTTATTTGGCTTTGACACCGTTGTCATCTCAGGTGCCAACCAACCCGTAAAGGAATTGTGGCAATTGAGTCCTTTGTTTCATGGCACTTTTATAATGTCTATGGCACTTTGGGGGACGGTAATCGGCTCATTAATGGGGGGCTATCCTGTCCAGCGCTTTGGTCGCAAAAGAACCTTGTTCTGGATAGGACTACTCTATTTGGTTTCTGCCTTGGGCTCGGCTTTGGCACCGGATCCTTATATATTTTCATTCATGCGATTTATCGGTGGCGTTGGTGTGGGCGCCTCTTCGGTTGCTGTACCGGTCTATATATCAGAAATTTCATCTGCAAAAAGTCGTGGGCAATATGTAGCTCTCTATCAGTTCAATCTTGTCTTTGGAATCTTCATTGCATTCTTGTCCAACTACCTCCTTGATGGAGTGGGCGGTGCCAATGATTGGCGTTTTATGCTGGGGGTGGAAGCCCTTCCCGCCTTAGTCTATTGTATTTTGGTGCTTCGTGTGCCCGAAAGCCCTCGTTGGCTAATTCTATCAAAAAAAGATGATTCCGAAGGGCTCCGAATTCTCAATTTTATTTATCCCAGTACCGAAGCCCAACAGAAAGTCAATGAAATTAAAAATTCGGAAACGGTTCAAACAATAAGCGAATCCCTATTTCAAAAAAAATATACACGAGTCTTGGGACTCGCTTTTATGCTCGCATTTTTCAATCAATGGTCGGGAATTAATTTTGTTCTCTACTATGCCCCTGAAATACTTGAGCGCTCTGGTTTGGCATCCCAAGAGTCACTATTCAGTTCCATTTCCATTGGCACGATCAATTTGATTTTCACCATTATCGGTGTTCGCTTGATTGATACCCTTGGAAGACGGCAATTGATGACCATTGGTTCCATTGGGTATGTGATCAGTTTGGCTTTGGTCGCCTGGTGTTTTTTCACCCAAGCAGAACCTACCCTTCTCATTAGTTTTGTTCTTCTTTTTATTGCTTCCCACGCCATTGGACAGGGAGCGGTAATTTGGGTCTTTATCTCCGAAATTTTTCCCAACAAGGTACGCGCTTATGGCCAAGCCTGGGGAACAGGTGTTCACTGGGTTTTTGCTGCTATCATAACACTGATTACTCCCTTATTTTTGGATGCGAAAGAGGGCTTGTTTGGCGACAATCCGTGGCCTATTTTTGCCTTCTTCTCCTTTATGATGTTGGGACAATTGCTCTGGACACGATTTCGAATGCCAGAGACCAAAGGTGTATCCTTAGAAGACTTAAGCAAAAAACTTATTAAAGAGTAGCCCCTCTCTGGGTAATATTGGACTGTGAAATGAATACAAAAAAGGCGATCTGTTTTGGTGAAATCCTTTGGGATCTTTTTCCTAGTGGGAAAGAAATCGGAGGAGCACCGTTCAATGTTGCCTTTCGAATGACACAACTTGGCATTCCAACCACCATGATTAGTGCCATTGGAACGGATGCTTTGGGAGAAGAATTACAACAAGCTGTTGCTGAAAAAGGCGTGACCACACTGCTTCAAAAAAAGAAACCCTTTCCTACAGGAACCGTAGTTGTGACCCTAAACGCAATGGGATCGGCTCAGTACACCATCCCAATGCCTGTAGCTTGGGATCATATCAGCTATACGACTGCCATAGAGACAAAGGTTCTAGAAGCCGATTGTTTTGTCTTTGGCAGCTTGATTGCTCGAAGTAGGGAATCCAAAGAGACCTTGCAAAAGTTACTTAGCCTATCCGCCTACAAAGTTTTTGATTTGAACCTACGAAAGCCGCATTACAACCCTACAGAATTGTTGGAATGGATGCAGCAAGCCGATTTGATCAAATGCAACCAGGAAGAATTGGCAGCGCTTGTTCGCGAATACGGATGCAACGCCTCCGACCTCGAACAACAAGTCGCTTTTTTGGCAGCACACACAAACAGTTCTCAACTGTGCATCACACTAGGAAGCAATGGGGCTCTATGGTATGAAAACCAAAGTTTCTTGTATCAATCAGGGTTTTCGATTACGGTAAAAGATACCGTTGGAGCCGGTGACAGCTTTTTAGCTACGCTCCTTAGCGGCATTCTTACAAAACAACCCATGTCAGACAATCTTCAAAACGCCTGTGCTGTCGGTGCATTGGTAGCCTCCAGAGCTGGAGCCAACCCTACCATTGATCCAACAGAATGGATAACCCTTACCTCCAGGGGTTCATGAAATGTTCTTTTCTGCAAACTATAATAGTGCCTATTTAGAATTTGGTATTTTACATCTTATTTCAATCGCATTTGATAAATCGTGATTCATGCAAGTTATCATCGCTCCTGATTCATTTAAAGGCAGCCTTACCGCTAAGGAGGTAGCAGCGGCGATGGCACTTGGTGTTAAAGCACATCTACCCAATGCCGAAACGTATTGTATCCCTTTTTCCGATGGCGGTGAAGGGGCTTTGGATTTTCTAACACACCATTTTCCAGGACAAATCCACCAAGTAGCAACACAAAATGCATTAGGAGACCCCATCGAAGCTCCCTTCTACCGACAAGATTCAAAGGCTTGGATTGAGCTCTCCCAAGCTGCCGGTTTGGCACAAATTCCAGCGCACAAACGCAACCCTTTAAAAACCTCCACCTATGGTGTTGGCCTTCTTATCAAAGCAGCACTTGAACAGGGCTGCCGTGAGGTATATCTTGGTATTGGTGGAAGCGCAACACATGATCTTGGCATGGGAATCTTTTGTGCTTTGGGAGGGATTGCTTTGGATGATAATGGAATCGGTTTTGTCCCTACA
>CALITN010000093.1 GCA_938041595.1 uncultured Flavobacteriaceae bacterium
ACCGGGAGACCTTTTGTTTTTTTCGGCCATCCAGTTTAAGCCTAAAGCTCTGCCTATTGTAACAACTCTTTTTGAAGCCGCAGAAGTAACGGTTTATCTAGAGCCTTTTGTGAATGAATTGAATGAGGTTGTGGTTCGGCCGTATGATTTATCCGGTGATTTGAGTCGAGATCTGCAAAATTCAACCATTAAAAAACCAGTCAATTTTTACTCCCTGGGGATCCCTGGTTATGGGGGCAAGCGAGAAGAAAAAATAGTCTCTGCGAAAAGCCTTATTCTTAATACCTTATTGCTGCCCATTGGTGGCGGGATTAACTTAGAAGCTGCGTACAAACATTTTTCAGGTTACTACAAAAGTCTTAAGAAAAAACGCCAGTTGGACAAGCAATTTGAAATTACGTACCAAATTATACAGTTCTATGGGGTTCAATTTTTGATGGATAACTATTCCCTTTTAGAGGAAAATGTATATGAATTTGTTACCGGTGCACAAGAAAATTTCCCAATTGACGAGGCCTTTCGTAAGAACAATCATACGCGGGTACTCGATTTTATGGAGATGTATGCGTCCAATTTTAAACCTACTGTAAATACAGAATCCTAAATGAGACAAGCAAAATTTAAAGCGATTGGATTATTGTTTGTTATGCTAGTAGCGGTGGGTTTTACCATTCACGATGTTTATATATCCTCGATGAAGATGGAATTGATCCCTGCGACTGGAGAATTGCAATTGACTCTTCAAGTATTTACGGACGATTTGGAATCGGTTCTTCAATCACAATCGGGTGAACAAATTCAATTGAATCCTGACCGGCAAATCAGGGATTCTCTGATCGCATCCTATTTGCATTCTGTTTTGAAGCTCAGTGTCGCCAATACGCCCATCTCTTTAGAGTACCTTGGCAAGGAGTATCGTGATGACTTGACCCTGCTCTATATGCAAGCACAGCGAGTCGACGAATTGTCTAAAATGGAACTAACCCACCAGCTTTTTCTGTCAGAATTACCTACACAACAAAATCTTGTACACTTTAAAAACAACTCCTACAGGAAGAGCTTTCTCTTTGATGCGCAAAGGCAAAAATCAACAATTCAGATGCGTCCTTAATATTTGAACAGGAAACCCTTGGGAGCCTCTGAAATTATAGTAAATTAGGCTAGCAAAAAAATCAGAATATGAGAATACTAACCTATGTGCAAGTCTTATTACTTGCTCTGTTTTCGATGACTTTATGGGGTCAAGAGGCTCCAGCTGAAAGAGAAGGTGGACACACCAACAGTAACAAATTCAAACAATTGTATGAAGAGTTTTCCACCCCCAATCGTTTTCGTACGGCTTCGGGTGCTCCAGGTGTTGATTATTATCAACAACAGGTGGACTATGTGATGGATTTGGAATTGGATGACCAAAACACCAAGCTCTATGGTGAAGAAACCATCACCTATACCAATAATTCTCCGGATGCATTGCCTTATTTGTGGGTTCAACTGGATCAAAATATTCGGAAAAAAGAGGCCCCTGCTTTGGAAAAAAACGGAAGTGGTTTTCAGCCCTTGGCAAGAGCTTCCACTTTTGTAAAGAATTACATTGACGATCCTTTTGATGGGGGATTTAATATTGAGTCTGTCACGTCCGCTAATGGGCAATCGTTACCATATCAAATTAATCAAACGATGATGCGGATCGATTTGCCAAGCCCCATTATGCCTGGAGGGCAATATCGTTTTTCAATCAAATGGTGGTACAATGTAAATAATCACGTGACCAACCGAGCGCGTTCCGGCTATGAATATTTTCCAGAGGATGGGAATCGTGCCTATGTTATCGCTCAGTTTTTTCCACGTATGGCGGTCTATAATGATGTGGAAGGATGGCAAAATTATCAGTTTTGGGGCAATGGTGAGTTTGCTCTGAATTTTGGGAATTATGAAGTTAATCTGACTGTTCCTGCCGACCATGTCGTCGAGGCAACAGGTCAACTACAAAACCCTAGAGAGGTACTGTCCCGTGAAGAATACAAACGCTATAAAAGGGCGCAAAATACTTTTGATAGCCCCGTGATGATTGTGACCCAAGAAGAAGCACAGGCAAAAGAAGCGGTTTTTTCAGACAAGAAAAAAACCTGGCGTTATTTGGCTAATAATGTTCGTGATTTTGCTTTTGCAAGTTCCCGAAAGTTTATTTGGGATATGATGGCCGTGCAAGTGGGCCCCCGTAAAGTAATGGCGGTATCGTTGTATCCCAAAGAAGGCAACCCACTGTGGGAAGAATATTCAACCCGCGCGGTAGCTCAGGCACTAGACACGTATTCCAAATATACTTTTGACTATCCCTATCCCAAGGCAGTATCTGTGCATGCCAAAAATCAGGGTATGGAATACCCAATGATTTGTTGGAATTATGGTCGACCCAATGAAGATGGAACCTATTCCGACCGGACTAAGTTTGGAATGATCAGTGTGATCATTCACGAAGTAGGACACAACTATTTCCCGATGATTGTCAATTCGGATGAGCGCCAGTGGGGCTGGATGGATGAAGGATTGGATACATTTATGCAGTATTTAACCGAGCAAGAGTTTGGAGCCAATTTTCCCGAGGCAGTTGCACCATTAGAAGCCTATCCTTCTCGTAGAGGATCTCCTTCCAAGATTGTGCCCTATATGTCCGGAGATCAGAGTTTTATTTCTCCTATCATGTCCAATCCAGAAAATGTCTTTCAGTTGGGACCCAATGCCTATGGAAAGCCTGCAACAGCGCTCAATATTTTGAGAGAAACAATTATGGGAAAGGAATTGTTTGATTATGCTTTTAAGACCTATGCACAGCGATGGATGTTTAAGCATCCTACTCCTGAGGATTTCTTCCGAACTATGGAAGATGCCTCAGCGGTAGACTTAGACTGGTTTTGGAGAGGATGGTTTTATTCTACGGATTATGTAGACATCGGGGTGGGCTCCGTAAAAAAATACTATGTGTCTCCAAAACCTGGGAAAGAAGTCGACGAGATGCTGGAACAATACAATATGACACTTGAGGATTTACCGGAAAACATGATGTATATGGTGGTGGAAGATTCAGAGTCTTTTGAGCCAAGTATGGCAGAGGG
>CALITN010000094.1 GCA_938041595.1 uncultured Flavobacteriaceae bacterium
TATAGAAACATCCATTATCCCTGATGGGGATTCGATTGTTATAAATGGCAAAAAATGGTGGTCAACGGGTTTAGGTCATGCCGAGGCTCGTCTGGCAATTGTGTTGGGAAAAACAGATCCTAACGCCCCACGACATCAGCAGCACAGCATGGTGTTGGTGCCGCTGGATACTCCGGGGGTGACCATCAAGCGAATGCAAAATACTTTTGGGGTCTATGATGCACCCAGCGGTCATGGGGAAGTTCATTTTAATCAAGTGCGAGTACCCAAGACCCATTTGATTCAGGACTTTGGCGCTGGTTTTGCCATTGCACAAGGGCGTTTGGGCCCGGGGAGGATACACCACTGTATGCGCTGCATCGGAGCGGCCGAACGCGCCTTGGAATTAGCAGTGCACCGAAGCGGAACTCGTGAGGCTTTTCAGAAGCCTTTAGCTCGTTTAGGAGGAAATGCCGAGCGTTTTGCCAAGGCACGAATTGCAATTGACCAAGCCCGTTTGCTCACCCTATACACCGCTTGGAAAATCGATCAAAAAGGAGTCAAGGCGAGTATGACTGAAATCGCAGCCATCAAAGTAGTTGCTCCAACGGTACTGCAAGAGGTGACCGATATGGCTATGCAAATTCATGGAGGCGCTGGAATATCAGATGATTTTCCATTGACAGGCTTTTTTATGCAAGCTAGAGCCCTTCGTTTGGCAGATGGCCCCGATGAGGTGCATTTGGGAACGGTCGCTAAGTTGGAATTCAAAAAGCATCTTTCTTAGATGGCCAGTTCGTTAGATGTTGCAAAGCCACAACGAAAAGGGGAGGAACTGGACCTTAAACGCCTTTTGCCTTGGCTAGAAGAAGCCTTACCAAAGCTAACAGCTACCCCAACAATCACACAGTTTTCTGGAGGAGCATCCAATTGGACCTACCATTTGCAATTTCCCAATCAGGATTTGATTCTTCGTCGCGCACCATTGGGGAAAAAGGCCAAAGGAGCTCATGATATGGTTCGTGAGTACGAACTGCAAAAAAGTCTAAAACCACATTATCCCTATGTGCCTAAAATGTGGGCTGTTTGCGCGGACGAATCAGTTTTGGGTTCTACTTTTTATGTGATGGAACGTCTTGAAGGGCTTATTCTTAGAAAAAACTTGCCGCGAGATATTCATTGGAATCAGGAACAGGTGGAAACGCTCTGCTATTCTTTTTGGGATAAATTGATTGAATTGCACCAAGTGGATTACCAAAAGCAAGGGTTGACACAACTGGGCAAAGGAGCGGGCTATGTAGAACGACAAATTCACGGCTGGAACAAGCGGTACGCCAACGCCGTTACTTGGAATGTCCCCTCCGGTAAAAAAGTTATGCGTTGGTTGGAAGCCCACATCCCGAAAGAAGAAAACCTTTGCGTGATTCACAACGATTTTCGACTGGACAATGTCGTATTGTCTCCTGATAACCCAGCGGATATTTTGGGAGTTCTGGATTGGGAAATGGCAGCTATTGGTGACCCCTTGATGGACTTAGGAAACAGTTTGGCCTATTGGGTGGAGCCAACCGATGATTTTTTTATCAAAGGGATGCGCTTGCAACCCTCACATCTTTCCGGGATGCTGAGCCGAGAACAAATCATTACGTACTATACACAGCAGCGTGGAATGGCGGTTGACGACTTTCGATTTTATCGTGTATATGGATTGTTTCGTCTGGCCGGTATCGTTCAGCAAATCTATTACCGTTATGCTAAGGGATATACTCAAAACAACGCCTTTAAAAACTTTTGGACTTTGAGTTTTTACCTAATCAAAACCTGCGAAAATATTATTCGTAAAGGAACGCACTAGACGTTTGGGAAAAAGGTTGGAATTCGATCAAAAGCAATCTCTTTAAAGTCCTGGATCCGATGATTGGCTAGCTGATAATTTTGATTGTGAGAATGAGTACTTTCATAGGCTACACAGAAAATTCCGGCAGCATGGGCCGCTTTGATTCCATTAGTGGAGTCTTCTATCACCATACATTCTAAAGGAGAAAAGCCAGCAGTTTGCGCAGCTTTGATAAAGATTTCTGGATGTGGTTTGGATGCGGCTAAATCGGCGCCACTAAGTTTGCCAACAAAATAACGATCCAGATCAAAACGCTTGAAAATACGATTGATATTGGGCAGTGAAGCGGAGGAAGCCAAGACCAATGTCAATCCGTTGCGATGGTAATCTTGGATTCGATCCAACACCCCATCGATCAATCCCAGAGCGCTGTCTTCTTCAAATAGTTTTTTAAAATGGCTGCGTTTGGCCCTTACCAGTTCTAGGGGGGCTATGTTTAGTGAGAATTCATCGCAGAGCGTCTCACAAATCGGAAGCGTTGCCTTACCGGTAAAGGATTCGTACAAGACATTGCTCACTTCAAGACCATAATCAGCGAACATTTTATAATAGGCTTTGCGATGCAAGGGCTCGCTATCCACGATGACCCCGTCCATATCAAAAAGAACAGCTTTCAACATTTTAGTGTTTTGGACAAAAATACCGACTTACGGACTAATAAATCTATTTTCTTGGGAGTCTTAGAGATTACAGTGTTTAATGAAGTAAAGTAAAACCAAGTGCAATCGGCTAACAAAAAGGAATGTATATTGCTATGAAAAAAAATTCACGGTTATGATAAGAGCGACACAATTTGCAATCTTGCTAGTAACGAGCCTATGTTTTGGTCAGTTCTCAACGGCATTGATGAACGAAATGAAACCTCGGAACATCGGTCCCGGAGGAATGAGTGGTCGGATCACAGCTATTGATGTGGTTCTTCAGAACCCCAATATTATTTATGCAGGTTCGGCCTCGGGGGGTCTTTGGAAATCTACCAGTGGTGGGATTCGATGGGAGCCTCTATTCGAGGATCAAATCACAGCCTCTATCGGAGCTGTTGCCATTCAACAATCCAATCCCAGCGTTGTGTGGGTTGGAACGGGCGAAGGAAACCCGAGAAATAGTCTTAATGGGGGGTATGGAATTTTCAAATCCTTAGACGGGGGCAAAAGCTGGGAAAAGAGCGGCTTGGAAAAAACACGACATATCCATCGAATTATAATAGACCCTCAAAACCCTAATACTGTATATGTGGCTGCAATTGGTTCCCCTTGGGGAGAGCACCGTGAACGGGGTGTTTATAAAACCGTGGATGGTGGTAAAAGTTGGAAAAAAATATTATATGCCAACCCCAAAACGGGAGCAGCCGATCTTGTGATGGATCCGAACAACCCCAATAAGTTGATCGCAGTCTTATGGGAACACAAGCGCGATCCTTGGTTTTTTAAGTCTGGAGGAAAAGGGAGTGGGCTGTTCATCACCTATGACGGAGGAGACAACTGGAAGCAGATCACCCATAAAGAAGGCCTGCCTGAGGGAGAGCTAGGACGTATTGGGATTGCCATAGCACCTAGCAACCCCAGCCGGGTTTATGCTCTGATAGAAGCTAAAAAAAATGGGTTTTACCGTTCCGACGACGGAGGACATCAGTGGAAGCTGGTCAATGAAGACGAAGAAATTGGGAACCGCCCTTTCTACTATTCCGATATCCGTGTTGATCCGCAAAATGAAAATCGTATTTATTCTATTTTCACCTATGTAAACGTATCTGAAGATGGGGGAAAAAGTTTTGAAGAATTGATGCCTGCCTACAACGTTGATAATGGAGTACATCCGGATCACCATGCGTGGTGGATTCATCCGGGAGATGGAAATTTTATGATTAATGGAAATGATGGGGGCTTGAATATCACCCGTGATGGGGGTAAAAATTGGCGTTTTGTGGATAATATTCCTGTGGGACAGTTTTACCATATCAATGTAGATATGGATTATCCCTACAATGTCTATGGGGGCATGCAAGATAATGGTTCTTGGAAAGGCCCAGCCTATGTATGGCGAGATCAAGGAATACGCAATGCGTATTGGCAGGAGATCTTATTTGGTGATGGTTTTGATGTAGTCCCAAACATATCGGATTCTCGTTTTGGTTTTGGAATGAGCCAGCAAGGAAGCGTTTCTCGATATGATGCTGAAACAGGGGACAATTATTCGATTAAGCCAACCCATCCCGATCCGAAGATGCGTTTGCGTTTTAATTGGAATGCGGCAATAGCTAGAGATCCATTTAGGTCGTCTACGCTTTATTTTGGGAGTCAGTTTGTCCACAAAAGCCAAGATGAAGGTTTGACTTGGGAAGTGATTTCTCCAGATTTGACGACCAACGATAAAAGCAAACAAAAGCAAAGCGAGAGCGGGGGATTGACTCTAGATGCCACGGGTGCAGAAAACTACTGTACTCTCTTGGTGATAGAACCCTCTCCACTGGAGGAAAACATGCTATGGACGGCTTCGGATGACGGTCGTGTACACTACACTCAAAACGGAGGAAGCACATGGATAGAGGTCACGAAAAACATCAAAGGCTTGCCGGAAGGCAGCTGGATTCCGCAGATCAAAGCATCCACCTATCAAAAGGGAGCTGCCTTGCTCGTAGCAAATGACTATCGAAGATTCAACTACACCCCCTATGTGTACCGGACTACTAATTATGGAAAAAGCTGGGAACGAATTGTAGATGCCAAAGATGTGTCAAGTTATGCCCTGTCCATTATTCAAGATCCAGTGGCGCGGAATTTGTTTTTTCTGGGCACCGATGATGGCTTGTATATATCGATAGATGGTGCGGCAAGTTGGGAAAAAATGGATTCAAAACTTTTCCCAACGGTATCTACCAAGGATCTGGTGATTCATCCACGTGAACCCGATTTGATCATTGGAACCTTCGGCCGAGCGGCTTGGGTTTTGGACGACATTGAACCCCTTCGCCAATTGGCACAAAATCCGGACTTGCTAAAGAAGAATGTTGTTTTGTTTGATGCCCCCACCGCCTATCATGCTGCCAGCCAGCAACCCACGGGAACTCGCTTTGGAGGGGATGCCCTATACAATGGTGAAAACCGTCCCGAAGGAGCACAGTTTACCTTTTACATCAAAGCCCAAAAGCCTGTTGCTGAAAAGGAGCGGTTAAAACTAACCTTTTACAAAGATGAGGTGCTGATCAAGGAACTTGAACGAAAGGCTCCTGATACCAGCGGTTTTTATCGTTGGACATGGGACTTGACAGAGGAATCCGTTGCTCGCCCCGAACGCTTTAAGGAAGAAGAAAAGCAGGATGATGACGATAGTGAAAGAAGTGGTAAACCGGCACTTCCAGGCACCTATGAGGTAACATTGTCCTATGGGGATTTCCAGTCAAAAGCGACGATAAAAGTGGCATTAGACCCACGAGTTGAAGATTCCGAAGTAGCCTTCAAGGAACGTTATCAAGCATTGAAATCCTTGGAAGAAATGACCGCATTGGCCGCCGCCGCCGTAGCGCAAGTACAGCAGAGTCATCGGGAGGTAATTGCCTTAATCAAAACCTTAGCGGATTCAAAGGAAACAAAGGAAATGAGTTCGTTGGCTTCTCAAACCCTAACTTCCTTGATTGCCTTGGAAGCTTTGTTTATTGGAAAAGAAGATAAACGGCAGGGGATTGTTAGAAATCCAACCCCTCACGTGATGACCCGAATCCATCGTGCAAGCTATTATGTAAGAACACGCCCAGCCGGACTTACAGAAACAGAGCGGCAGTTGATTGGCAAGGCAGAACAGCAGTTGGATGTTGCGTTGAATTCAGTGAATGCTTTTTACAAAGAGCAGTGGGAAACATACCGCGCACAAATTGCGACGTTACCCAAACAAGAAGAGAAGGCTCTTTTGACGTTTAAAAGAGACTAGGCTAATACCATTCCGTCACCAAATTTTCTGAGAAAGAATATTTGAACAACTGCATATAAACCAAGAATAAGGGCGGCCTTAGAAGCTTTGTATTGTCTTCTTTTAAGAAAAATCCCAAAAAATTATTTCGTACTTTTACTACACTATATGTAAACGTCTGAAGAGGGCTCTGTGGGGGCGGCCTAATGAAAAAAATAGTAACGTTTTGCTTCGTTTTTGCCTTGCCTATTTTTGGGTGGGCACAAGACACCGATGGTGATGGCCTTACCGATACGGATGAGGTGACCATTGGAACAAACCCGAATGTATTTGAAGACAATGATTCTGACGGGATTCCCGATCACTTTGACCCCGATGATGATAATGATGGGATTCCAGATGCTGTAGAGTGTGGCTATATCAACGGCTCCATAGTCAATGGAGGTTTTGAATCTTCGGTCCCTTGCAATGGTATTTATGATCAGTCAAGTGTTTTGGGTTGGTCAACCACCGCACCAGATCAAAAAATTGAAATTTGGTGTACCTCAAGAACACTGTCAGGATTTACCTATTATGCTAATTCAGGGGCTAGGCTGGCAGAAATCAACGCCAATCAAATAGCAGCCCTATATCAGGAAATTGCAACCACTCCCAATCAGTATATGATCTGGTCTTATTCATTGCAAGGAAGAAACATCAACGAATCCATGCGCGTCAGAGCGGGTCAAACGACAACCACTGCGGTCGTATTGAGCACCCTGAATGCAATTCAAAATACATGGCAGCGCCAAACAGGGGTCTATCAAGTACCCACAGGACAAACATCCACCGTTTTTTTATTTGAATCGATTACAGGAGGTGGCACCGGAAATTTGATTGATGATGTATCTTTTGATCAGCCTGCCAATGCATGTACCTTGGATACCGATGGCGATGGCATTCAAAATAGTTTTGATTCCGATGCCGATGGCGACGGTTATCCAGATAGCGTGGAAGGAACTAGTGACGATGATGGAGATGGGATCGTTAATTTCTTAGATCCTACCGATTTTGGTTTTGCAGTTACCCCTACATCAATTACGGTTTCAGAATCACCCACAACACAAAGCTTTACAGTTGTTCTTACGCGGATTCCTACTTCTAATGTTGTATTATCTCTGGTGATATCGGATAGCAGTGAAATTGCATTGAGCACCGCAACATTGACGT
>CALITN010000095.1 GCA_938041595.1 uncultured Flavobacteriaceae bacterium
AGTATTTCAGTACGCAACATCCCATGACTGCTATCTTTTTTATATTCGATAGCTCCTGGAATAGACTGATCAAAGCTAGGCCAGCCACAACCAC
Source organism: uncultured Flavobacteriaceae bacterium (assembly GCA_938041595.1). Classification (GTDB taxonomy): domain Bacteria; phylum Bacteroidota; class Bacteroidia; order Flavobacteriales; family Flavobacteriaceae; genus UBA11891. The sequence goes on from CALITN010000095.1 coordinate 95, forward strand.
TGTCAAACTTACTGCTACTTGAGTAGAGTTTTTCCCCGCAGCCCTTACAGTGATAATTTCCTTTTTCGAAATGCTGATTGTAAGCACCCGTAAAAGGTCGTTCGGTGCCATGCTTGCGGAGTACTGTGTAGGACAAAGGATCCAATTGAGATTTCCACTCAGCATCGCTCTTTTCGATCGGATATTTATTTTTTTTCATCTTCGGGAATAAATTGGAGGGCCGCCGAGTTGATACAATGTCGTTTGCCTGTGGTTTGTTTGGGACCATCATCAAACATATGCCCTAGATGTCCTCCACAGTTGCTGCATTTTAACTCCGTCCTTGCATAACCGAGTTTGTAGTCTACATCATATTCGAGATTGGCATCGAAACCACGATCAAAGGAGGGCCATCCAGTTCCGGAATCAAATTTATCATCAGACTTGTAAAGAGGCGTCCCACAACCCTGACAAACATAAGTCCCAGTATCGTAGTTTTTATTGTAGGGATTTGAAAAAGGGCGTTCTGTTCCAGCTTTCCGTAAGACATAATAAGAAAGCTCCGAGAGTTGCTCTTGCCATTCAGCATCTGTTTTGACAACACGATATGTCTTGGTTTCTTTCTTGGGTTGTGCGGTACCTTGGCAGGATAGTATACCCGCAAAGAGCAAGCATAGGGCAATTCTTTTCATAAATTCTTTTTTTTCAAAAATATAAATTTATCCTGAACGCCCTCTTTTGGGGCTTTTCTTTCGTTGAAAACCTACATTCCTCTTTTTCTGAGTTCGCTGTAAGTTATCCAAATCGATTTAAAACACTATTTTGTGCGAACTATTGACATTTTATGCGAAATATAACAGCGCCTGTTCTTGAGAAAGGAAGTAAAAAACTCATTAATGCTTGGGCATTTTATGATTGGGCCAACTCCGTTTATTCATTGGTAATTTCATCGGCAATTTTTCCCATCTACTATGGGTTGATTTTTAGTGAAACGAACAGCATTCCTTTTTTTGGATATGAAGTTAAAAATACCGCAATGATAAGTTTTGTTACCGCGTCAGCTTTTCTGGTGGTGGCGTTTATGTCTCCTCTTTTGTCGGGTATTGCTGATTATATTGGAAACAAGAAGCGCTTTATGAAGCTTTTTGTTTATATCGGTTCAGTATCTTGTTTAGGCTTGTATTGGTTTGAAATTGAAACGATCTACATGGGATTATTGTTTTATTTCTTAGCCATGATTGGTTTGTGGGCTAGCTTGGTGTTTTACAATTCTTATTTACCAGACATAGCCTTTCCACACCAGCACGATCGTGCCAGTGCCAGAGGTTTTTCAATGGGCTATATTGGCAGTGTTCTTTTGTTATTATTCAATCTGACAATGGTTATGAAGCCCCAGTGGTATGGGATTATGGGGACTGAACTTGAGGCGAGCCTAAAAGCGATGAAATATTCGTTTGTTTCTGTTGGAATCTGGTGGGCGGGTTGGAGTCAAATTTCATTTTATTATTTGCCTAATGGAAATTCCAATTCACAAAAAATGACCAAAGATATCTTTTGGAACGGCTTTCGTGAGCTACGATCTGTGTGGGAGGAACTCAAGAGTAACTTTAAACTTAAGCGCTATTTGGGGGCTTTCTTTGTATACAGCATGTCATTGCAAACGGTTTTACTTGTAGCTGCATATTTTGGTGAAGAAGAAATCGCTTGGGGCAGCACGAGTGAAAAAACCACGGGTTTGATTATTAGTATTCTGCTCATCCAATTGGTAGGAATTTTAGGTGCTATTTTGACGTCACGTAGTTCGGAGCGTTTTGGAAATATTCCAACACTGATAGTGGTCAATATAATTTGGGCTGGCTTGTGCGTCTATGCATATTATATTCAAACGCCACTTCAATTTTATTGCATAGCAGGAATGGTTGGGATGGTGATGGGCGGTTTGCAGTCATTGTCTCGTTCTACCTATTCCAAATACCTCCCCAAGACCGAGGATACCACTTCATATTTCAGCTTTTATGATGTCACCGAAAAGATAGGAATCATTATCGGAATGGTTTTGTTTGGCTCTTTGGATCAGATCACGGGGAGCATGCGAACATCAATTTTATTTTTTGTTCTCTTTTTTGTGCTTGGTGCCATCCTGTTAATACGAGTACCACGGCTGCAGCCTAAGGCGTCATAAAACGTGTTTTTCCACTTCCTGCATGATTGGTTTCAATCCTAGAAGGATTCCCGTATACATTTACATGTCCCGAACCACTGACATTGGACACAACAGATTCTGTGGCTTGAAGTTTAATGGTTCCCGAACCTGACAATTGGGCTTCCGCACGAGGAGAAGCGAGGGCTTTGCAATCAATAATTCCCGATCCAGAAAGGCGGATCTTCACAGCTTCAGCATTTCCTTGAAGAGCAATCGTTCCGGACCCAGATAATTCACTTGTGCTAAAGCCATTAGCTAGCCTAAGGGCAATAGATCCCGATCCTGAAAGACGACTTTTTAAAGTGTTGGATTCAAGGATAAAATCATTTTTGATAGACCCCGATCCACTAAGGCTAACAGCAGAGATGTATTCCACCGGAATACGAACCCTTAAAACCCGTGAACGGGGATTTATTTGGACTATTTTTTTCATCTTTGTCCAATTCTTATAATATACCTTAACTCCATTTTTGGTGTTTTTTACGACTGTTTCCTCTATGAGATCAGAGGGGCCATCCAGATGAATTTCCCCTTCCTTTCCTGGGACAAGTGTGACCTCAAAATTTCCTTCAACGAGAATTTCATCATAGGGCTCAACATGGCGTGTTTGGGTGTTTGGAGCTAGGGTCGTTTGGGAGGTTTTTTTCCATCCTGTTTTGCCATTGAAGGTTTGAATAGTTGTTTTGCTTTGGCCCCAGCAGAGACCAACCATCAAGACTGCTAAAGAAAAATATATCTTTTTCATAAGTAAGGGATTAATTGTTTACAAATTTTAAATTTCCATATTCTGCTTCAACATCTAGTTTGTTTTGAGAAGCTGGGTTGCGGCGATAGCCTAAATAATACTTATCACCATTTTCTTTAATTTTTTTCTGAAAGCCAAGGTCAAAATCACTTTGGAAGCCAGCGTATTCTAAATCAATTTCAAATTGAAAATCCCACTCTGGATCTATGCCGAGACGAATCCCTGTATAATCGGCATCAATTTTAACTTGATTTACAGTGGGTAGGAGATGGGCCACCTTTAAAGAGCCATAATCAGTTTCAACCATGAGTTGCTCGCTAATGGTGCCAAAACGCAGGGTGACATAATCGCCATTTCCTCTGATTTTATGTGC
>CALITN010000096.1 GCA_938041595.1 uncultured Flavobacteriaceae bacterium
TACAAAAAACACCCGTCCTTCGTCTTTGCCAACGCCCATTCCCTTGGCATTAATATCAAATATTTTAAGGGCTTCTAACCCAAAGGCTTTCATCTTTCTTCCCATGTGGCAAAAGTAGTATTTAATGCGGCTTTCATCGTGTATAATTGTTGATGAATTTGTAATATCTTTGATACTTATGTTTTGCTTTAATTGCTATATTCACACAATTATTAAATAAATCGTTATAAATACAACATAATGGAAATTCAACAAGCTACTAATACGAAGTACCACCTTGACTTAGAAAAAAAATACGGAGCACACGATTATAATCCGCTTCCTGTTGTATTGGCTAAGGGTGAAGGGGTCTTTCTTTGGGATGTTGAAGGGAAAAAGTACTATGATTTCCTCTCTGCATATTCTGCGGTGAACCAAGGCCATTGCCATCCTAGAATCGTCAAGTCACTCAAAGATCAAGCCGAAACACTAACACTCACGTCACGTGCTTTTCATAACAACCGGCTTGGGGAGTATATGGAATACGCTACCGAGTATTTTGGTTTTGAAAGTTTGCTGCCAATGAATACCGGTGCGGAAGGGGTTGAAACAGCTATAAAAATTACCCGAAAATGGGGGTATACGATCAAGGGGGTTCCAGAAGACCATGCGCAGATTATTGTTTGCGACAATAATTTTCATGGCCGTACAACCACCATAATTTCTTTTTCATCCGATGCGGGTTCCAAAGATTATTTTGGTCCTCACACAGGAGGTTTTTTACATATTCCTTACAACGATCTTGACGCATTGGAAGCAGTCTTACAAACCAACAAGAATATTGTTGGCTTTTTGGTAGAACCGATCCAAGGGGAAGCAGGAGTTTACACACCTGATGAAAACTTTATCCGCGGGGCACGTGCCTTGTGTGATCAATATAATGTCTTGTTGATGGCAGATGAAATTCAAACAGGGATTGGGCGTACCGGTTCATTGTTAGCCGTCTGTGGTAATTGTTCTTGCGAAGGGCATTGTGAGCGTCAAGAGGAGACTTATGTACGCCCCGATTTATTAATTCTTGGCAAAGCCCTAAGTGGTGGAACCTATCCTGTTTCAGCCGTTTTATGCGATACAGCCATCATGGATGTGATTCAACCTGGACAACACGGAAGTACTTTCGGGGGAAATCCATTAGGGGTTACCGTAGCAAAAACAGCATTAACAGTTATTCAAGAAGAAAAACTAACACAGAATGCTCGAGTGCTTGGTGAGAAATTTCGTGCCGCTATGAACGCCTATATTGAAAAGAGTTCTATTGTGTCTTTGGTGCGTGGGAAAGGACTTTTAAATGCTATTGTTATCAATGATACCCCAGATAGTAAAACTGCTTGGGAGATTTGTTTGCGTTTACGAGACAATGGTTTACTGGCTAAGCCAACCCATGGTAATATCATTCGATTTGCCCCACCATTGGTAATGACTGAAGCGCAATTGGAAGATTGCATAGCAATTATTACAAAAACATTGCAAGAGTTTGAATAAATCAATACTTCTTATGTAAGTTTGATTTTGAATCAAGTAATGCTTATTCAGTGATGGACGTTTATTTTGACAATGCCGCAACAACACCCATGCGACCTGAAGTAATTGAGGCAATTTCGAACGCTATGGAAAGTTGTTTTGGAAACCCTTCTTCAACACATGGATTTGGGCGAACAGCAAAATCCTGCATCGAATCAGCTCGAAAAAGTATTGCAGCACTTCTGGGTGCTCAGGCTCAAGAAATCATTTTCACTTCCGGAGGGACTGAATCTGATAATATGATCCTGCGATGTGCCGTTAAGGATTTAGGAGTTAAAACCATTATTTCATCCAAAATAGAGCACCATGCAGTGCTGCATACCTTGGAGGTGCTAGAAGCCACCGGAACACAGATTAATTATGTTAAATTGACACCTGAGGGCTCAATTGATTTAGAAGATCTTGAAAAACTCCTCAAAGAAAGTCAAGGGCCTGTTTTGGTTAGCCTAATGCATGTAAATAACGAAATCGGAACCATACTTGATATTGATCATGTGGCTCATTTGTGTAAAGCTAACCAAGCCTATTTTCATACCGATGCCGTTCAAGGCGTAGGGCATTTTGAACTGGACTTATCCGAAACACCCATCCATTTTTTATCATCAGCGGCACACAAATATCACGGACCCAAAGGCATTGGTTTTTCCTACATACGCAAAAATTCTGGCTTGGACTGTTTTATTTATGGTGGTGCACAGGAGAAAGGTCTTCGCGCCGGAACCGAAGCGGTTCATAGTATTATTGGAATGCAAAAAGCCATAGAGCTTTCTTATGCCAAACTCTCAGAAGAACGACAGTATATTCAATCTTTGAAGCAACAATTCATAGAGGGACTTCGGGAGATTTTTCCTCATGTTCATTTTAATGGATGTTGTTCTGATTTTGACAAAAGCACCTATACCCTTGTCAATGTTGCTTTACCTATAGGAAAAGAGCAAAGCATGCTTTTGGATTTTCAATTGGATCTGAAAGGCATCGCTTGTTCCAAAGGAAGTGCATGTCAATCTGGGAGTAGCAAAGGGTCTCATGTCCTTAGTGCTTTAGAAACAACACCACAAGAAATGGCATCTTTGCGTTTTTCTTTTTCATGCTTTAACACCCCTGAAGAGGTGTCTTATGTTTTGGACACCTTGAAAACCTTTGCCCTCCAAAAGACTTTATAAGCTATTGATCTAGGCCGTATTTGCGATATAGCGTTGCCTCGTAGAGACTTCGATTACCAACCCCATCTGTTACTTCTAATTGGAGCTTATGTTTGGCTGTTTTGAATGTTTTATCCCGAAAATCATAAGTAAGTAATTTAAGCTTTGGCTCGTACTCAAAAAGAATCCATTGCCCGTTGATAGTTCCTCGATAAGAGCGGATACCACTATCGGTGTCTTCAATACGTACTTTCAGATAGCGATAACGTGACAGCCATTGTCCTTCTTTAAAGTTTAGTGGTTTGATGCTAGGGGACAGGCTATCTTTTTGCAGTTGATAGATACCGCCTTCTTTTGTTTTTGCAGTCCAATGGTCTCCTTTTTTTTGGGTTCCAAAAAAGGTGCTTTCCCCTTTTTTTTCTTTGCGAACAATGGCCATTTGGGCAAGGCTTAGGCTGTCTGTTTCGGGTGGATCAAAAGAAATTTCAAAAGCTTTGCGAACAGGAACTAGAGGTGTTTCGAGTTGCAATGATTTTTGCAGGTTTTCACAGCGAATGTTCTGAGTACTAAAAAAACTGTTTCTGGGAAAATACACACCCTTGTCTTCAAATTGTACGAGATAATCTTTTTCTGGGGCAATGCTGTGAGTTGGGCTTGTAGGGGTCGGCGATAGGAATTCCCATTTCGTCTTTTGCCCATCGATATAAGATTCCAGATAAGAACGGTTGCCATGAAAATCTGTGACGATGACTTTTACTTGATAAGATTTCCCATTTTCAATATGTAAAAAACCATTTGAGGGGCTAGTATCCAAAAAACTAAGTTTACTAAATGCCGGGGTGAAAAGCTTGTATAAGCGACGTTTTTTGGTTTTTAATAGGGCATAATCAATAAAAAGTGGGATGTATTCTCCGTCTTTAAAATCGATCTCATCAAATTGGTAAGCATACACCTTTTGACCATTGAGTATGACTTCAACGCTGTAGATACCATTTCGATTGTAGCTCAAATCTTGCCGATCAAACATGCTCAGCCCCAATCCGATTTTCCCTTGGGTGAATAACAAATTGGTTTGGTATACGCTGTC